>JAFQDC010000001.1 GCA_017416205.1 Clostridia bacterium
GAGGAAATCAAGGAATACCTTTCTAAGCTCTACGGTCTGCAAAAGAGCGACCGAGTGTTTAATATCACAAAGAATTATCTGCACCGTGAAATGACAAGGGGCGCAGATGAAGCAGGGGTTAAACGTATCCGTATCCACGATCTGCGACACAGCCACATTTCCCTCTTGATTGAAATGGGATATTCGGCGGTGGCGATTGCCGACCGTGTAGGACACGAAAGCATCAATATCACTTATAACTATGCTCATCTGTTCCCGTCCACACAGACGGATATGGCAGACAAACTCAATAATTTCAGAAAGGATGCAACAGAAAATGTCAGCTAAAAACTTAGACAAATATGATCGTTTCAGGAGCGTCACAGTAGGATTCAGGGTATCTCCTGAAGAACACGAAACGATAAACCGTATCGTGGCGCTGTCGGGACTCACAAAGCAGGAATACTGCTACCGCAAGTGTATTGACCGTGAAATTGTTGTGGAAGGTAGTCCGAGAGTGTATAGGGCACTCAAGGTGGAACTTGCCGCCGTGCTTGATGAATTGAAGCGTATCGAAAGCGGCGGCAACGTCAGCGGTGACTTGCTTGAAGTTATCGACCAAATCAATAAAACTTTATATGGATTGAAGGGGGAGACCGAATGAACGACAAAATGAAAAAGACTGCCCCGATTGTATCTGTTGGAGCAGATACGGAGCAGTCCTCAGAAAATAGTTCCGTTGACATTATAAACAATGATACCGATTATTTCAATAGCTATGAAGAAATTAGAGGCGATATGTTTTGGCTTCCGGATGAATCATACTTGAAAACAGTCTCTATGAGTGAGCTATACGACACCGTATTTCAAAGTAAGCCTCCAATAATTGAAGGCCTGCTCTATCCGGGAACGTATATCTTCGCAGGCGCACCAAAGCTTGGCAAAAGCTTTCTTATGGCGCAGCTGGCTTATCATATCAGCACGGGTACACCTCTTTGGAATTATACCACCCGAAAAGGAACGGTTCTATACCTTGCGCTTGAGGATGATTACCGCCGCCTGCAGGAACGACTTTACCGAATGTTTGGCACAGACTGCGTAGACGATCTGTATTTTTCTGTAAAAGCAGAACACCTTGGTAAAGGTCTCGATGAGCAGCTCAACAATTTCATCACAGATCACCCACATACCAATCTCATCATAATCGATACTCTTCAAAAAATTCGCGAAACGAGCGGTGACAGCTACAGCTATTCTAATGATTATGACGTGATCTCACGTATCAAAAGCTTTACTGACAGCAAAGGAATTTGTATTTTGCTTGTTCATCATACAAGAAAGCAGGGCGCCGACGATAAGTTTGATATGATATCCGGAACAACAGGACTTTTAGGTGCTGCCGACGGAGGCTTTGTTCTTCAAAAGGAAAAGAGAACGGCAAACAATGCAATACTTGAAATATCGGGCAGAGATCAACCTGATCAGAAGCTGTATCTGATTCGTAATCCGAATACACTTCTTTGGGAGTTAGATAGAGCAGAAACAGAGCTGTGGAAAGCTCCTGTCGAACCGCTTCTTGAAATCATAGCAAACTTTATCAATGCGGATAATCCGAAATGGTGCGGAACTCCTACAGAACTCGTATCTGCGCTGCAAATTGAAGCTAAGCCAAACACCATATCGAAGAAATTGAATGTAAACGCAGGACGTATGTTTAATGAATACGGTATCATATATGATAACAAACGTACTCACGAGGGACGAAGAATAACCCTTAAATTAATAACCGCGTGACGGTACGCGACGGTGGTGACGGCAAAAATGACGGTGGCTGAAAATCCGTCACCACCGTCACTAACCGTCACGGGATATATACAAATCCATATTAACTACTCAGGGTTTTAGGGAGTTTCTTTGAGCGCTATGCCTTTAGGTGCCCTAAAGGCTATGCTTGCTGGTACAGTGCAGAAAAAACACATCGACACATACTTGAAATCTATAATTTAGATATTTTCTTCCCAATCTTCACACACTTACTGAAAAAGAAATATAGATCAGTTGTTTTTGAAGAATATATATAAAAGCACAAAGCAGTTATACTGCACGATTGATAATATGATGTTTGGATTCCCTTATGGAAAAAGTTGATTTTTGAAACAAGTTTTCTTTTTCAGGCAGTAAAAGAACTGTAAGGTGCCTAATCAACGAAATAGTGAAAAGAGCATAAGTAAGCAAAGAGAAAGATCAACGTTTTTAACATAGCCAGAGTAATGGAGAATGCTGAACGTGTGATATTCTTTGTGTTTTTGTATTGTTACAATTTTCAATTAAAGCTGTTACCTTTTTAGGATTTTATTTTGATCAAAAGATCCACATCATTTCAGTTGCTGTTATGTTTTATTAATGATATACTATAGATAAAATAAAATAACTAAAGTAACGGGAGTGATTATTATCAATAAAGATATTTTTTTAGACATTGTAAGTTCAAAAAATAATTTTAAAAAAGAAGCTTACTATACACAAAATGAATTTTTGAAAAAATTGGTTTTGAACAAAATCCCTGATGTTTTCTTGTATACAAACAATATCTTTTATAATTTCCATTCTGCTGAATTGTATAGAAGAATTATTGAAGATATTGTTCAAGAATGGGACTCATTTCAAAACAAAAACAAAAGAATAATCTCTGCGGTCTCTTATAAAGTCGGCTCTTTATCTGTTGATGGAAGACAGTTTTTAAATTATAACTGTCTGAATTGGTGTCATAGTATTTCAAAAATTATCGATTATATGATTCAAATAATAAATATTGTGTTTGATTTCGAATTCAATTCATGGGATTCTATCGGAATAAATAAAACAATGGATCATCTAAAAAAACAGAAGCGTGTAAATGTTGTTTCTTTGATGGAACAACTCTTACATAAAACCCAAACAATAAGGAATATTAACAACATCTCCAAACACAACTATACTCCAACAATAACCACCAATTATTCCCTTCCACCCCAATTCAAACAATCACTTGAAATAATTTATGATAATAATGTGTATAATTTGTTTGATATTGTCTCGTGTATTACTGAAAACGATATAAAATCAATTGTTTTATTATTACTTGATAGTATCTTCCTTGAACAAGATCTATCTGACCATAAAAATAGGCACTACGTTCATTCCACAATGATACCAATGTATCAAAACGCAAGTATTAATTCATTCGATTTAAATATTCCTGATAATTTGTTTATCCCTTTAAATATAACAAAACAAAGCGATAGTAAAAGCAATAGTATTCAATTCACGGTGGATTATAATACCGATTCTCCAACTCCTCCCTCTTCTATTTATATTGCTGCCGTTGTTCCTCTATCTGCACCTATAGGTCATCCAATTGAAATAACATTGTTTCCACACAATAGTATAAACGTATATTACAATGATGTGTTAATTGGAGAGTATAAATGCTCTCGAGAAAAAGATAAAAAGTCAACTCACTTTCATTTCAAGAAATTCAAATTTATAAAAACAAACAATTGCAAATAATAGTATATGACCCAAATCGACACACTTTCCGAGTAAAATGGTAAAAAGGAGAGTTCTCCATGTCCATTTTTGAAAAGAAAAGAATACTACAGGGTGCAATTGACCGAATATGGAACAGTGAGGATCCTGAACAGATAGAATATCGAAACAAGCTGTTTCCGAAAGGCAAACCCAGCATATTAAAATTCGTATTGCGTTTGCGTGGAGAATTAGTGATTGGCGTGTTCTATAGAAAGCTTTGTAAGCTATTGTTATTCCTACTGTTCTTTGAAAAAACGTCGTCCCATCAAGATAATGAATTATAAACAAAAAGCCGGAGGTGCCTGATTTAGGCATCTCCGGCTTTATTAAATATTAAATGCTTTTTATGAACATGATATAATATAAAGGCTCTGTGTTAACCAAGAGACGGTTTACACAGAGCTGTATATAAAATATTGGTGGATATGCCTATTGTTTGTTTCGAAGCATATCAATTTAAGGAGGTTATTGGTAAATACTTTGAGAAATAATGGAGGATATTAGTTCAAGCATTCCACCTAATATTAGCAAGCTTTTTAACCCCAAAGAGCTGACAGGCTGGGGATGACCTGCTTTTTGCGGCTCATAACCTTCGGCAAGAACACTTCATTATCTTTAGGCAAAACATCGAAAGCTTGACTGATTATGTCATCCGCTCCCACGTATAGCAAATAGCTACCCTCTAAAAGCACGTCAGTCAACATAAGGATGACCAAAGAAGCTTTCGCTTCCTCTGAAATTGCTTTCATCTCTTCTATCAATTCTGCTTTTCTGTTAAGGATGCTTGCACTGTCAAGGCAGGTAACCTGAGAGACCGCCAAATCATGACCCGCAATATGGAATTCCTTATAGTCTGTATAAAGCAATTCCTTTGCAGGCTTTCCTTCCACGGATGAAGAGAAAATTTCCTTACCCAGCTCTTCCAAAGAAACGTTTGCAATACGTGCCATTCTTTCCGCAGTACGGATATCTCGAAGAGTACAAGTGGGAGATTTGAACATTACCGTATCGGAAAGTATTGCCGCCGCCATCATGCCTGCAAGCTTCTCGGAGGGCATTATTCCCTTATCCTGAAACATTGAGGCTATGATCGTGTTTGTAGAACCAACCGGCTCGTTTCTCACAAAAATAGGGTTATTTGTCTGTATATCTGCTAAACGGTGATGATCGATGATCTCCAAGATCTCAGCTTCCTCAAGTCCCGGTACGGACTGTGATGCCTCATTATGATCTACGAGAACAACACGCTTTCTCTTGGGACGAAGCAAGTGATATCTGGTTAAAATTCCGACGATCTTCTCATTTTCATCCAAAATGGGATAGCAGGGCTTTCTGTATTCCCAAACCATCTCTTTGACGTGATCAAGTCTGTCATTTAAGTGAAAACATACAAGATCCTTTGTGTTGCATATTCTTCCTATAGGAGTAGCCTGAAAAAGAAGTCTTGTTGTTTTGTATGCATCGTACGGGGTATATATAATGCAAGTAGAAGTCTTTATGTCTAAAAGCTCTTGGCTGAGTTCTGTTCTGCAAAGTATCAGGCAGTTTACGTTCTGTTCAAGCGCTCTGTGTATCATATTGGGCTGATTTCCGCAAATAACAACGCAGTTGCTTTCTGAAAACATCACAGTGCATCTGCTCTCAGGGATACCGAGAACTACCTCTCCCGACACCGCATCTACGTATTCACCCGCCTCATTGATAACCTTGCCTTCAAGCACTGACAAAATATTAAAAAGGGGAACGTCATTCAAAAAGCATGAATTGTTAAGCTCCATATTATAGCTTGCAATATCTTCGCGGGAGATCATTCCCTGCAAGGTTCCGTCATCATTGGCTACAGGTATTGCACGAAGCTCAGTTCGCTCCTGCAAAGCATTCCAAGCTCTGTCAACTGTAACGGCTGCACTCAGAATCGGAGGTCTGTCAAATTCCAGGTCCTTTACCTGAGTATAAACGTTTGTAATAAGTGTGGGAGGTTCATATCCGAAACGGTTTAAAACCAATTGGGTTTCATCTGATACACGGCCGAGACAAGCGGCTGTATATTCTCTGTCTCCAAGTGCATTTCTTAAAGATGCATAAGCGATGGCCGCCACAATGGAATCAGTATCCGGATTTCGGTGGCCTGTTACGTAGATCGGTTCCATATTTATACCTCCCTAACATAGTTTCATAGAACAATTGCTTTTCATTCTGAGGCATCGAAATATCGGTGCCTCAGAATTTTTAATAACTGAATATCGTAAATCAGAATGTGAACTTGAATGTATTCTTATAAGTCTTGGGGATCTCGTAATCAGCGGGAAGCTCGGGACCGCAGGAGTGTGATCCGACACCGCGCATTGCAAGGTCAATACATACGTTGACAAAATCGTTTTCACAAAGCTCAAATGAGTGGAGCGTTTCGCGAAGCTGCTGGGTTGTAAAGGGATTTACTGAGAATGAGAAAGGAAACTCGGCTGTTACCTTGAACAGATCTTTAACAGCCATATATTTACAAGCATAGTGGCTTCCTGATTCCTGAGGTCTGATATACTCGTAGTCATAGTTTTCCTCAGCAGAGCTTACGTAATATCCGTACTCACAGGCAATGTGCTTATCCACATAGCTTTCTGTAGGACCGAAGCCTACGTATGAGAAGTTACCGTGCGCCTTATCAACACCGAACTCTACGCCGAAACGGGGGAAGTTTTCAACGTAATCTGCAAGCTTATATTCAACAGTTGCAGTAAGAACGTTACCCGTAACCTCATAAAGAAGCTCGAATTCAGCAGCAGGCATGAGACAGTTTGCTGCAAGACAACCCTTGAACTTATAAGAATTGTCGTTCTTCTCGCAGGAGAAGATGTGAGGCTTGCAGGCTTCAAGATGGCATCTTCCTATCCAATGAGGAACAAGATCACGGTCATTATCGGTATAACGTGTAATATTGAAATGCATGGGAGTGCGAAGAATCTCCTTCCCGTCTGCCTTGATAGAGGTGATCTCGCCTGTATGCTCGTCTACCTCAATGGCAATTGCAGAGGAGAACTTATATGTGCTGACGGGAATTTCCACAGGGCAAACCTCAGACTTTGTCTTTCCGCCGTATACAGCCATCATTTCAAGCGCATTTGACTTGATCTTTCTGTCAGGTGTCAAAAGTCCGTCTG
This sequence comes from Clostridia bacterium, assembly GCA_017416205.1. Classification (GTDB taxonomy): domain Bacteria; phylum Bacillota; class Clostridia; order Oscillospirales; family CAG-272; genus Avispirillum. The sequence goes on from JAFQDC010000001.1 coordinate 6,705, forward strand.
CACAGAAGTTTCCGTCATGTTCGGGCTCCTTGAAATCTCCGCCGTAGAGGAATCCCTTTTCAGTCTTGATACCGTGGTCAGCCCATTCCCAAACGAATCCGCCCATCATCTGCTCGTTATTGTAGATCATATCCCAGTATTCTGCGATATCTCCGCAACTGTTACCCATTGCATGAGTATATTCACAAAGCACGAAGGGTCTTGTTTCCTCGGGATTATCCAGCACATCTTCACGTATCTTTTCGAAGGAAGGATACATCATACTGACCATATCTACCATGTCGGTATAATAATACTTGGGATCTGCGTTCTGTATTCCCTCATAATGGATAGGTCTTGTGATATCTCTGTTTTTAATATATTTAGCTCCATCAAAGAATGCCTTACCGAAAGAGCTTTCATTACCGAGAGACCAAATGATAACAGAGGGACGGTTCTTATCACGCTCAACAAGAGCCACGTGTCTGTCAGTGATTCCGGGTGTGAAGAACTCGTTTTCTGCATATTCTTCCCAAAGAGGAATATCGTATCTGCCGTCTCGGCTGCATGCGCCGTGCATTTCAAGGTCAGCCTCGTCCATTACGTAAATACCGAAAGTATCGCAGAGCATATAAAATTCGGGGCTGTTGGGGTAATGAGAGGTACGAACGGCGTTAACGTTCAGTTCCTTCATAAGGTGGATATCCTTTGCCATATCCTCAAGGCTTACTGTTGCCGCGGTCTCGCAATGGAAATCATGTCTGTTTACTCCCTTGAGCTTTACGGGAGAACCGTTGATCTTAAATACCTTACCGTCAATGGAAACAACTCTGAAACCGATGCTCTCAATGATTTTTTCGCCGGTTGCGCGAATCACAAGCTTATAAAGGTTAGGCTCATCTGCTGTCCAAAGCTTGGCACACTGTACTGTCATATAGCCTGTCTCTTTTGCGGGAACGGTAATTTCCATTCCTTCAAGAGTCAATACAACATCAACGTCGCTTTCGTTAACGAACTTAAGAGTACCGTTTTCACCGTCAATATAGGTCTCAATCTTATAGTCGGAAATATGTCCCTCGGGACGGGTCAGCATATACACGTTGCGGAAGATACCGGAGAAGCGGAACTTATCCTGACATTCAAGATATGTGGAAATACACCACTTAAGAACAAGAACGTCTATAGTGTTTTCTCCGTTTACTGCAAGATCGGTAATATCAAACTCGCTTGTTGCATGGGAAATCTGAGAATATCCCTTGAATTCTCCGTTGATGTAGATGTAGAAAGCACTATCTACGCCCTCAAAATTGATATAGTATCGTTCACCCTTCTGCTTCTTTATGTTAAATGTGCGGCGGTAATGCCAGCAGGGGTTTTCATAAGGAAGATGGGGAAGCATAACAGGGAAAGGATAACGGATGTTAAGATACTGAATATTATCGTATCCGTGCATCTGAACGCAAGAAGGAACAGGGATTGATTCGCCAAGCATTTCATTAACAGCAAAATCCTCTACGTGATCAAGCTGCTTGATCTGCCAAACACCGTCAAGAGAAGTAAATCTTGAACTGGAGGTACGGTCCAGGATGCCATGCTTTGTGCGCACTGCATCCTCTTCTGCAAAAGGAATATAATAGCTTCTATGAGGAGTTGTGCCTATTCTGTCAAATCTCTGAAATTCTTTCATTGCTGTATCTCCTTATGCTTCTACGGAAATATTTTCAACGTTTTCTTCGTTTTTTTCTTTGAGAAGATCTTTATTTGCCTTTTCTACACGCAGGAAAACAAGAAGAAATGCTACTGCTGCACAGAGGATTACAGGCATCCACAGATACAGGAAGTTAAGCATATTAATGGCAGAAGGAGTCTGTACTGCTGCATTTTCAACGTAGCCTGCAGCTGCAAGAAGCCAACCGCTGATCGCAGTACCGAGTGCACCGCCGATCTTAAGGCCGAGAGAGGAGCAGGAATACATCATACCCTCAAGTCTGTAGCCGGTAGTAAGAGTGGTGTGCTCAGAGCAGCATGCAATCAACGCATTAAGATCACCCTGGAGAGGAGCAATACCCAGTGTTGCAACAGCAGTGAATACAAGCATCATAGGAAGGCTGCCCATATAGGCTGCAACAATAACTCCAACTCTTCCCAAAGTTGCAAGCACATAGCCCCAGATATTGAGCTTATACATGCCGCCGAGCTTCTTAATTACGAAGGGGAGAACGGTAAGTGCTACTACCATTGTTATGTTAATTGCGAGGGACAAGGTGCTGAAGATCTCCTCATTACCGAGGATATACTTAGCATAGTAGGTGCCCATACCGATTACGGATGCGTAGAGCTGAGTAAGAACATAGCTGATGCAAATGAAGATATAGTACTTATTCTTGAGAAGCACCTTAAAGGACTGAAGGAAAGTAAGCTTATTTTCTTCAGTCTTTTCGCTTTCCTTAAACTCATCCTCGGGAAGCTCCTTCACGGAGAATACGGATAATGTGTTTGTGATAAGACCGAGAACCGCAAAGATGATAGCGATCATTCTCCAACCGAAAACGCCGCCGCCAAGCCAAGCTACAGCAGAAATTGTAACTGCCTCAATAACGATCTTGGTTGCAAATGCAAAGATAAAACGGAATGAACCGATCTGTACGCGCTCACTGGTGTTCTTTGTGATCAGCGCAGTTAAAGATGCGTATGCAATGTTGTTTGCAGTAAAGAATACTGCGTTAAGAAGTGTGTAAGCGAGGAAGAAGAAGATATACTGTGCGGTCTGTCCCCAGCTTGTGGGAATTGAGAAGCAGGCAACAAGAGTGACTGCACAACCGATATAGGGCCAAAGCATCCAGGGGCGTGCCTTACCCATCTTTGTGTGTGTCTTGTCGATTAGTCTGCCGAAGAAGAAATCAGACACACCGTCAAAAATTTTAGAAGCAGCGATCAGGGAACTTACGATACCCATGCTGAGTCCGACCGTATCGGTCAGATAGATCATCATAAATGCAGTTAAGAGTGCATATACACAGTTTCCTGCAATGTCACCGGCACCATAGCCTACCTTATGATACCATTTTAAATACTTTTTCTGTTCCATAATTTTCTCCTTTTTCTGTTAAATTAATTATTTATATATTCGGTAAATCTTTCGAACGCACATTTACCGTTTATATCTCTTTTGAAAACACCTGCATCAAGAAGAACCTGAAGGAACACCCTTCCTATTTCATCTTCAAGAATTTCCCTCGCATTTTCTTTACAGAATTCGGGATGTCTTTCAAGAACCTCCTCGGCCCACTTTGCATGGCCGCAAAGTTCGGGGCTTGCCACAAGATTTTCACCCTTGAGCATGGCACTTTCAAGCATTCCGATATCCTTTGCAAGTCTTGAAGGAAGAACCGCCAGACCCATAACCTCTATAAGTCCGATATTTTCCTTTTTTATATGATGCAATGAAGGATTGGGATGATATATACCAAGGGGTCTTTCCGCTGTTGTAAAGTTGTTTCTCAGCACAAGATCGCAAACGTATTCATCGCCGTTTTTTCTTGCGATCGGTGTAATAGTGTTGTGAGGGATTCCGTCAGTTTTGGAAAAGATAAGAGCGGACGTATCATTGTATTCTCTCCATTTGGAAAGAACAAGGTCGCAGCACTTTTCAAGCTCTTTTCTGTCATCCGAAGACAGTCTTATGACCGACATGGGCCACTTGACCACACCTGCCTTGACTTTGGGATACTTATCAATTACGAAGCTGCGCTCGATGGGGGCTTTTTCCATCGCGAAGGTGTATCTTCCTCCCTGAAAATGCTCATGGGAAAGAATTGAGCCTCCTACAATGGGAAGGTCTGCATTTGAACCTACAAAGTAATGAGGGAGAATATCTATAAAGTCAAAGAGCTTTGTGAACACTGAAGAGTTTATAACCATGGGAATGTGTGCGCAGTTAAAAACTATGCAGTGCTCGTTGTAATATCCGTAAGGTGAATACTGCATCTCCCATTCCTGTCCTCTTATTTCAATAGGAATGGGGCGAAGATTCTGTCTTGCGGGATGATTTGCGTTTCCTGCAAAGCCGGCGTTTTCCGCACAGAGCTGACACTTTGGATATGATACGGATTTCTGCTTTTTTGCCGCCGCGATATCCTTCGGGTCTTTCTCAGGCTTTGAACAATTTATCGTGATGTCAAGCTCACCGTATTCGCAATTATACTTCCAACGAAGATCCTTCTCTATCCTTCCGGCTCTGACGTAGTTTGTCTTTTTACTGTTATCAAAATACCAGTCAGTAGCTTTTTCGGGAGATTCTCTGTGTCTTGCTCGGAATTCGGCAATCACTTCTCGCGGCATAGGAGTCATAACTCCCATAAGCTTTGTATCGAAAAGATCCTTTGAATTCTGTGTGTTTTCTATAATACGTTGCTTGCAGGCATATTCAACTATGGGTGCAAGTATTTCGTCTATACTGATTTTTCCAACCGATACCTCGACATCCTTCCAATCTGTCAATCCAAGGATATCTATGTATCGGTTTCTTACTACGATTTCGTCTGCCTTATCAATAAGCTTGTTTTCGATACCGTAGTTGATCAGCCTTTGTACTGAAGAACAAATCATAATAATCTCCTTTATACGATCTCGATTCCGCCTACAGGACGGATACGAAGCACGTAAACCGAGCCCTCTCCGAAAACCTTTTCCATAGTTTCTGTATATTCATCTACCTTATGGATGGGGACGAAGGCCTGTATCGTTCCCGCAAATCCGCCGCCATGTACTCTCACTGCACCGTCGTTGCCGAGCACCTTCTTTGAGAGCGTGATTGCCAATGGGATCTCCTGATTTTCAGGAGTCTTTGTGCAGTAATTGTTCTGGAGAAGCTTCCATGAGGAATCGCCGGACTCATTTACAAGAGCGAGAAACCTTTTTATATCGTTTCTCTTTAACGCTTCCGTCTCTTCCTTTGCACGTTTGGTTTCGTCAAAGAAGTGAATGGAGCGGAGAACCGCACGGTCGCCGTATTCTTTTCTCAGACCCTTTATTCTGCCGTAGAATTCAGCCTCATTTACCTTGCTGAGCACGTCACAGCCGAAAAAGCTTGCAATCTGATTCATTTCATCACGAATCGCTGCGTATTCATCAGTCAGATTCTCATGGCTGCTTTTGGTATCTGTGAGGCAGATGCTGTAGCCGCTTTTTTCAAAGTCGTAGTATATCTGCTCTGCGATAGGAGTTTCAGGATTTGAAAAGCTTATTCCCACAAGTCCGCCGTAGGATGATACCGTCTGATCGAGGAGACCGCACTTTTTTCCGAAATACTTATTCTCCGCATACCAGCCAATCTTTGCAAGCTCATAAGGATTTTCCTTTGCATTATTGTATCGGCAGTTGATAACTGTGCAAATAAGGATTTCAAACGCCGCAGAGGAGGAAATTCCGCCGCCCTTCAATACGTTTGAGGTACAGTACATATCAAAGCCGCCGATCCCAACACCGTTTTGGATAAACTTTGTCAGTATTCCTCTTACTATTGACTCAGAGCCTTGGCCCTTCTTATCGTCGGAAAGATCGTTTATTGAGACCTCTATGGTCTCAAAGCCTTTGGAGGCAATTCTCACAATGCCCTCGGAATGAAAGGCTACTATGCCTACCGCATCAAGATTAACTGCGCCTGCCAAAACCGCGCCGTTTTGATGATCGGTATGATTTCCGCCTATCTCCGTTCTGCCGGGGGCTGAATAGATATGAACGTCTTTTCTTAAAGGAAAGTGTCTTGAAAATTTGAAAAGCGCTTCATCATATCTGTTTTTTTGATAAGTAAAGCTTTTCTCAGAATCCCCGTAGAGGAATGTAAAGCTTTCTTTAAGTCCGCCATTTTCTATGTGGCGTCTAAGATTTGTGATTTCCATACCTGTTACCGTTCCTTTCTTTGTGATCCCGTGTTAACTTACAACTTGATTATATCACGCGTTTTATGTCGATACAATGAACAAACTATATAGATATATGCACAAAATTAAATTAATATCTTGAAATCCTCAGGATTTCATATATAATGTTTATAGAGAACCCTCACACAAAAAGGAGACGGATAAATATGTATACGAATCTTGCATATCTGGGAAGAGCCCATCAGGATATTGTTGATATAAGCAAACCCATACTTGTAACTGCCGCAGGATATTACAGAGTATATAAAAGCAAGGTTATAAGCACCGAACGTCCCAACGGACGAGGAGATTATCAATTACTGTATGTCGCAGCAGGAAAAGCACATTTTTATTTTGATAATACAGAAAAGATAATTACCAAAGGAAACATGGTTCTTTTCCGTCCCGGTGTAACACAGATATATTATCTTTACTTAAAAGACAAGCCTGAAACATACTGGGTCCACTTTACCGGAAGTGACGTTGATCTTATACTTGATTACTATGATATGCCAAAAAACGAGTGCGTTTTTTTCACAGGAGCTTCACCCGACTATCAATGGCTGTTCCGGCAAATGATACAGGAATTACAGCTTCAACGTGCCAATTATGAAGATCTTCTCAATATGAACCTGAGACACATTTTCCTTATTATAAACAGATATCTTAAAGAAGGAAAAAATGTCGGAAGCGATATGCTTGACGAGATAGAGAGAGCAACACACTATTTTAATGAAAATTATAATCAGGAAATAATCATTGAGAACTATGCCAAAGAACGACTTATGACACCATGTTGGTTTATACAGAATTTTAAGAAAGTCACTAAATATACGCCGATGCAGTATATCGTTTCGCTTCGCATCCACAACGCAATGAACCTTCTTGAAACCACGAAATACAACATTACTCAAATTGCGTCTGCTGTGGGATACGATAATTCACTTTATTTCAGCAGACTTTTCAAAAAGCACACGGGAATGACCCCGACTGAATATAAGCAACGTATAAATAATCCTAAAGAATAATCAAAAAACAAACGAAGTGTTGAATTATGATCTTCAACACTTCGTTTGTTTATTTTACTTCATATTTGCTTTTAATAAGGTCTGCGATCTTGTTCGCTGTCTCTACACACAAAACATCGCTTTTTGCCTCAACCATAACGCGGACCACAGGCTCGGTTCCGCTTTTTCTGAGAAGAACTCTGCCGTTATCCTTAAGCATTTCTTCAGCTCTCTGCTTTTCGCTCAACACCTCGGGATCGGAAAGCACAGTATCTTTATCCAAAACTTTAATATTTAAAGTCAGCTGAGGATATCTTACAAAGCCGTCGCTGAGTTTAGATGCAGGAAGCTTTTTATCCAAATATACTTCCATAAGCTTAATGGCAGTAATAAGTCCGTCACCTGTGGATGCATATTTCGAAAAAATAATATGTCCGGATTCCTCTCCGCCAAGGCTGTATCCTTCATTTTTCATAGCTTCATATACATATTTATCGCCTACGTCAGTTTTAACGGAGACGATATTTTCAGCTTCAAGAGCCTTATAAAGTCCCATGTTTGACATAACTGTAGATACAACCGTGTTCTTTGAGAGCTTTCCTTCATTCTTCATATACTTTCCGCATACGTAAAGGATATGATCTCCTGTTAAAACTTCGCCGTTTTCACATACTGCAAGACATCTGTCTGCATCACCGTCAAAGGCAAAACCGATATCAAGGTGATTCTCTACAACGAATTTTCGAAGGTTTTCTATGTGAGTTGAACCGCAACCCATATTGATATTAAGACCGTCGGGGGTGTTTCCGATAACGTAAGTCTCAGCACCCAAGGTGTCAAAAATGTTTTTGGCGAGCATCCAAGTTGAGCCGTTTGATGAATCGAGACCGACCTTTACACCTCTGTAAGAGTTTTTTGCGAGAGATATAATATAACCTGTATATCTGTTTCTTCCTGCGGCATAGTCAACTGTTCTGCCGATATTTTCGCGGACAGCCATAGGGATCTCGCCGATCTTTCCGTCAATATAATCTTCAATATCCGAAATTATAGACTCAGACATCTTTTCTCCACGACTGTTAATAAGTTTGATTCCGTTATCATAATAGGGATTATGGCTTGCGGATATCATAATTCCGCAGTCAAAAGAATCTGTTCTGACTATATAAGAAACAGAGGGGGTAGTTGTAACGTGCAAAAGATAAGCATCAGCGCCGCTTGCTGTAATTCCCGCTGCAAGAGCATACTCGAACATATAGCTCGATCTTCTGGTATCCTTACCGATTACGATACGGCATTTGTGTTCTTTTCCGTAATACCATCCCAAATATCTGCCGATCATGAAAGCATGCTCAACCGTAAGATAAATGTTAGCCTCACCTCTGAAGCCGTCTGTACCAAAATACTTTCCCATAAAATACTCCTTTCAAATTTGTATGACAGTTTTCGTTTATTCTTTAACAACAATATTGTTTTTATCTTTGAATATTGACTTTGCGGGGACGTATCCTCTGACGAGAGAAAGAGGATAAACAGTAGTATCTCTGCCAATAATTGTTCCGGGACAGAGAACGGCTCCGCAGCCTACCTCAACACCGTCACCGACCATTGCTCCTAATTTTTTTCTGTTTGTTACGATCTTTTCTCCGTCTCTCACTATGCTGACGTTGGTCTTATCGCTTTTTACGTTTGACGTAACAGCACCCGCGCCGAGATGCGATTTAAAGCCAAGGATCGAATCACCTACGTAATTAAAATGGGGAACCTGAACGCTGTCAAAAAGAATACTGTTCTTAACTTCCGAAGAATTACCGACAACACAAGATTTGCCCACGATCACCGAACCTCTTATAAACGCACATTGACGAATTTCTGCATTTTCATCAATTATACAAGGCGGTAGAATTGTGGCATTGCTTGATACTTTGGCAGACTTCGCAATCCATACGTTCTTTTTAACTTCAGTATATTTCTCTTTGTCAAGCTTATTGCCCAGTTCCGTGATAAAAAACGAAAGATCAAAAAGTGCATCCTCCGGGTAGATAAACTGACTGAGAAAAGACTCTGCTACGCTTTTGCTTAAATCAAAAAGTTCCGTTGTTTTCATAATTTCCTCCGCTGTTTATTTTTTGTAATTTATGCCGTTCATATTATTTACATATTAATTTTAGCATCACCAACACTGCTTGCCAATAAACACAATGTGGCATTTTATGCACAAAATATAATTATGCCGCTATTTATTTGCAGCTTTTATGTACATTTTTGTATCACGCTCATTTGATGTCCAAATAAGCTTAATCCGTGCATTCCATTATTACCCTGCCAATACTGCTTTAAAACTATGTTAAACTTATTCATAAAAGAAAAAGGTTCATCATTGATGAACCTTTGAACGATAAACATGTAAGCACTTTATAGTTACAAATTGTTAAGCAGTCTTTCCTGCCAATCTGTCATATCAACTATATGCATCTACTCACACCCTTTCAATTCTCAAATATTTTTCTCTCAGATACCATGCCTGTTCCGTACTGATAAGTGATTCAACCTCAGCTATATTTATATCAGACTGAAGATTACAATAATCGCAATCCCAGCGCAAATATTTTTCTCCGTTATCTAAAAGATTCCAAGCTTTTTTCATAGTTTCAAGAGATTCCTGTAAAAACGCAGGTAAACCACACTCAAGATATGATTTATCTTTAGGCAGACCACTCGCGTCAAAGGGCGAAGCCATTTCCATGATTTCTTCCATAGTGCATTCAAGCGCTTTTGCAAGCTGCATTACAGTTTTAGCAGTACAACGTTCAATATCGCTTCTTCCCGCACAAATATCCGTTATTGTTGTTTTGGGAACTCCGCTGATTTTAGAAAGATGATACTTTGAGATCTTTTTCTGTTCAAGATAAGTCTGAAGATCCATATTATACACCTCACTTTATTATTTCTACTATTAGTATATCGGTATACCGACCTAATGTCAATAGTATTTTATTGGTATGATAATGGTTATATCTAAAAAAAGACACGTTTTTATATACTTCGAATTATTATAATTTCAAGTATAACTTTTTTACGTGATATACTGCTTGAAATAATACTCGATATGGAGTACAATATAAATAACAAATTTGCTATTCATAAAGGAGCGTGTATGGGACTTATCGAATGTACAAGTAATGCTTCTCTTTGGCGCGGATATGATTATTACGAGGAAAAGAAGGTAATGCATCTTCAAAAAATTGACGAAACCCATTACAGCGCTATCGTTGAAGGTACTGCAGAAGAGCCTTACCGTGTTCATATAGAACTTGATCATCCAAGAAAGTCCACATGCAATTGCCCACACGCAGACGGGAAAAGAATCGTTTGTAAGCATATGATGGCAGTATATTTTACCGCATTCCCCGAGGAAGCTAAGAGAATATACGATGAAGCTGTCGCATATCAGGAGGAGCAGGAAAGGCTCCAAGAGGAAGTGCCTGACATAATATGCCGATACGTTGAAAAAATGAAAAAGAGTGAGTTGCAGGATGCTCTGCTTCATCTTCTTTTTACCGGCCCCGAATGGCAATATGAAAGATTTATAGACGACTACGATTTATATGACAACGATTGAAGTAAACTATCTTGAAATATCATTTGATCTGATATATAATACTATCAAGCCACGACAACACGGTGACAACAAAAATCTCGGCAGCCAAAATTTTTGAGATAATCTATCACATATAAATAATGTGTGTCAAAATTCCTATACAAAACCCGTTAAGTTACAGTTTTCGGGAGCGAGTGGGAATAATGCCAAATGGCTAACAAGTGCCCGAAAACCCTTTATTTTCAAGGGCTTTCGGACATTTTTGCAGTTTTGAAAAACGTCGCTACAACACTTTTGCAACTCGTAGCATAAAAAGTGCGAAAAGGAATGGTTGCAAGTGGCTTTTAAGTAAATAGGAGGTGCCGCATGGGAACTTGGAATACCAGTGTAACAGGAAATGATACTGCAAAAGATTTATATATTGAATACACTGCAGTCTTCTATAAGTTTGATGTAGAAGAAGCGTTGAAGCGGATTGATTACTATATCAGAACAGAAATGTTTGATGAATCGGATGAAGAGGAATGGTGCAATTACATTTATTCCCTTGCTGATTTTATGTGGAAGAAAGGCATATTGACTGATTCGATACGCAATAAAGCTATTGAAATGATTGATAGCGGATTCGGTTTGGAGTTATGGACAGAAGCCGGTCAAAAAACTCTGGATTCCCGAAAAAAGAAGCTTGCCGAGTTCAAAGAAAAACTATTATCACCGCAGCCGTCAAGGAAGAAAATCAAGCCGAATGTACACACGGAACGGATTTTTGATGACGGAGATATCATTGCTGTTCAACTGCAAACATCTGGGAAACCATATACGGAACAAGAATCAAAACCAATTTCCGAAGAAGTTTTTCATGCGTTTGATGGAAAATATGTGTTGATGCAATTGGTGGAGTGTTATGCAAGTTGGACATCAAGCATAGTGCCGGAAGTTAAGGATTATTGGGCTTGTTTCCGCTTGTTTGACGGCGTTTATGATACTATTCCAAATAACGTAGATGCGCTAACATTGAAGGATGCATTGATTCACCAGGGTCATAGGGTTAGTTCTATTTTCACTTGCGAAAGCAATATGTTTTATTTCAAACGCAGAAATTACAAAGTAATATGTAATCGCAAGGATCTACTATCGGTTTTAGATACGAACTCCAACAATTCAATCTTCTGGGGAATCAACAAACCTTGGTCAAATCCCGATTCACAGATTGTAGCGGCTATGGGAAACCAAATTATATGCAAAGAGTTTTCAGGCACGAACGAACAAGTTAAGCATATTTGCCGATATGCAAATCGTTATGGAAGATTTGATTACAGTTTGTCCCGAGAAGAAAACGAGGCAAGATACATCACGGAAGAAACTAGCATCGCTGAAAAAATCAGCAAAGCCATTTCGAACGGTGGAAAACTGTATAGTATATCCTTTGGTAAAGAAATCGGAATCGTTACAGTACATAACGGACACATAGATAATTTATACATCGAAGGGCAGTATCAACGTAATGGTTTTGGAAGTCGTCTTCTTGAGTATGTATTATCAATAAGTGAAAAAAAAGCTTATATGGATGTTCCTGTGTCAAGCAAGGAATTGCTTCATATTTGCGATAAGCTCGGATTGGTAAAAACAAAACGAACCGAGTACACGGTTCGAATGGAAAAGCCATAACCCCAAAGCCGCTCGACACCATCCCACAGACAATTTTGCAACTTTTTCTGCAACAAAAATTTTGATAAATGAAATAATGGGTGGAAAAACAGGTTCAAAATTGCCGTTTAGGATAATATTTAGGGCATAAATAAGCCAAAGAAGAACCACGAAAATGAGTGGGAGTAATTTGCATTTGTTTCAGCAAAAATGATTTATCCTCTTCGGGGCAATTTCTTTTATCCTTTCGCAATTGGATGAATCAAGCAATATAGTAATTTTGAAGACATTGTGTCATCGGAAACGATGACCAAGGTCTTCTTTTTTGTCGCAAGAGAGACCTTGACCACAAACCATTCGCAAGATTAGTTCAATCCTTGCCAAAAGTGGCATCATCCTCGCTAAAAATGCAGAGGAAATGCAGAAAGGAAAAGGATAAAAAGTTTTGCCTTGATGAAACCAAAAGGAAAATGGCGAGATAAGAAAAAACCGCCCCTTGAAATCAAAGGCTTTTTGAGTGCGAGAAGTCCTCGTGACAACACTCTGACAACACTCGGTTTTTACCAAATATCATAAAATTAAATGCTCTACCGAACTAACGGCAGAGCATTTTTATCTTATATTTTATACTAAGTTCAGCAGGGAATTACAGAAACTGTTCCGCTTGAGCTGACAGCTCTGCAGCAATCCACGTATACCTCAATGAATTCGTAGCTTCCGCACATTGCTATTGAGCGAGCCTTTTCAAGGCCTCCGGGGAGAGGCTGTCCGCTTTTATAGTGCTCTATGATGTGTCCTGTTATATCAAGGGTGTGTACCTCGTATGGATTGCCAAGATAACAGATAGATACGATTCCGAGCATGATACCGTTGAGTTCAACGTCGGGGAATTCGTTACGGATAGTGTCGATGATCTCGTTTACTTTATTCTGATTATGAACGTGACCGCCTGCATCCAGAGTATGCAATGCATCCAGGTATTCCTTTGAGCGTGGCTTTCTTAGTAGTCTGTCCAGCTTCATCTTATCCATCTGCTGAGCCTTTTGCTTTTGCTGCTGTTTCTGAGTTGCGTTCAGTATAGTATTGCTCTGTGTCTGTGATGTGGGTATTCTTAAAAGTGGCTTCGGCATTGTGCTTTCTCCAATTCATCTCATAATATATATTGATCAATTAAGTCGTACTGCAGAACCGCAGTTTCCGCAGAATCTTGCATCTGTATCAAGCTCAGAACTGCAAACGGGACAAATCTTTGTGCCGTCGGCAGTTTTTCCTGTCAGCTCAAGCAGGTGAAGCTCGCACACCTCCATATCGTATTGCAGGATCGCAAGCTCTTCGGAGGAAAGTGCGTCGGAAGATATGTTGCGAAGCCTTTCCAGTCGGTCTCTGGTTTCATCGCAGGACAGTGCGGATACCTTTTCAAGAACAGCCTGTGCAAGCTCATAGTCTATGTCCGGTTCATCATCCTCGTATTCGTAAACCTCCTCGTGCTCCTCGTATTCATGGTAATCGTTTTGAATATCCTTTGAGTCGGGAAGGATCTTTCTCATTTGTCTGTCAGCCTTTTCTTTTTCCAGCAACGTCTTATAAACTTTTGCAAACTCAAAAATATCCTCAAGCTGATTGTCGATCTCCTGATCTGTAAGTGAGGCCACGAAGCGCTCAAGCTTTCGTTTCATCTTAGTCTCCATTCCACCGCACGCCGCGGTACAAATAGTTTTTGCGTGAAAAAACTGAATCTTAAATTTATGCAAATTTCACGCTTTTTTCTCATGAGTATCGGTCACAGTATTGCGCGTTATAAAATAACGCAACGACTATGCATATGATAATTATGAATACAAATCAGCGCAGACACAGATGCTTTCAAAAACCAAGCCACATCCATGTCTGCGCAGAAATATCACACCAACACCTTACGTGTCTTGGGTCCTGTCTTATTCTGAGAAAGCTCTTCACTGCCAATGGGCTTGCCGGAGGCAGGAACGGCTCTTTCCTTACCCCAATCCCTTATTGCCTCGATTTTTTCGGGGCTCGTCTGAGAAAGGGGAACAACGTTGTTAAATGCTGTAACTATATTATCTTCGCTTAAAACGAAATCGCTGTTGGCAGTCAGGCGGTATTTAAGATCTCTCACGGTAGATTCAAGATCTGCACCGGTAAATCCGTCTGTGATCTCAACTATCTTATCTGAAACGGGACCAACAAAGTTAAGTCCCAGATACTTGCGCATATAGAGAGAAATAATGTCACGGCGCTCGTCAGCAGTAGGCAGGTCAACAAAGAATAGCTCGTCAAATCTGCCTCTTCTCAAAAGCTCAGAGGGGAGCTTTGAAACGTCATTAGCCGTAGCAACAACAAACACTTGCTTTTTACATTCCTGGAGCCAGAACAAAAACTGTCCGACCATACGGGTAGAGACACCGCCGTCATTAGCACTTGCGGCTCCTGAAAGGCCTTTTTCGATCTCATCGATCCAGAGGATACAGGGAGAAACGTTTTCTGCCGTAGCGAGGGCATCCTTAAGCTGCTGCTCGGACTGACCTACAAAGCTGCCCTGAACCGTAGCGAAATCAAGACGGTACAAGGGAAGCTTCCAGTTTGCAGAGATGGATTTTGCAGAAAGAGACTTACCGCATCCGGGAACACCCACCAAAAGGATTCCTCTGGGGGGCTGAAGTCCCACTGCTTTCAGCTTTGCGCGGTTCTCGGGGGTAAAAAGCTCCTTCTTTTCATTCAGCCATTTCCGAAGTCCTTCCAGACCTCCAACGTCCTTAACGTTTTCGTCAACCTCGATCTTTTCAAGGCCGGAAATGTCGGAGAACAGCCTGTCCTTTGCGAATCTGATCTCATCCATATCCGACTTTTTGATGCATCCGTTGGCGATCAGAGCAGCAATTACGTTTTCTGCCTCAATACGGGTCACTCCTGCCAATGCAGAAGCGGCCTCGTGAATATCGTTATCATCCCATTCAATGGGTATCTGGCCACGGTAATCCTCTATGAGCTTTTTTATAATGGAATACATTTCCTCTTCATGGGGCAGATCGATCTTAATGATCATTCCCTTTCGCTGAAGCTGATTCCATACGGTGTTATTAGTCAGTACCATTACGACTCCGCCGGATTCATTAGCAAGCTCCACGAGATCCATAAGCTGTCTGGAATCGGCGTTGTCGCTGCTGATATCCGGTGGTTCTGTCAAGATGAACGTCATATTCTGCTTGCGCTTCATCTGCTCGCTCATGTATTCGATGGCTCCGTATACGGATTTATCATCGTTAATGGATTTTTCAGACAACAGCTCATAGGTGCCCTTCGATAACGTATGCACGTTGAAGGGGAGAGTCAGCTCCTCTGAAATACTTTTCAGTATTTCCAAAGCTCTGGATCTTTCGATAGTGTTTATAGCTATGAAGGGAATACGAGCGATAGAATATCTTTTCAGGAGCTCTTTGCTTTTTGCAACGTCACTCATATATCAGCTCTCCTTTAAAATGTATTTACTTTGTTGTTTCTCACGATGCTTGCCAGCTTGCCGGTGCGGTCTTTTTTTGCAGAGTCCTCAAGGGACTTCTGTGCGTTGTTTGCCTGATCGATGACAAGATCATAATAATGCTTTCTGTCCTTTTCGGGAATAGCGGGAAGGTTGATCGCCTTTGAAAGAAAGCACAGCTCTCTGCGCAAAGCAAGGATAGCCTGCACGATAGCTCTTTCCTGTCCTCCCGAATGACTCATGCTCTTCTGGAACCTGTCAGAAGCAGCGTTCATTCTGAGGTTGATCGTATCGATCAGCTTTTTTGAAAACCTTTCGGCAACACCGGTCTGCCATTCGATGGAGCCCTGCTGCATAGCGGCAAGAACAGCCTCGTCGTCGGTTCCGGCCTTAAGCATATCCAGAACGCTGACCCAGTCCGAATACGTTTTGGGAGGGGCAATAGCCGTTGTCAGCATTCGGTCAGCGCCTCCTTATAACTACCTGAGGAGGCTCAAGGCTCCACTCAGGCAATCCGTGTGCGAAGGCACTGGTGGGCTCCTCGTATGCAGGGGCCTTAGGTGCGGATTCCTTTACAGGCTCAAATGCAGGAGCAGTATTCTTAGGTTCCTTGGTAGCGGGAGAGGTAATTTCACTACCGCAGGAAATACAGAATCTGCTGTCGGGCTTATTGAGAGTTCCGCAGCCAGGGCAGGGAATACCTGCGCCTGAGGCCACAGAATTTATAAAATTTGCTCTGCTTTTAGCATCCATTTTCTAATTCTCCTTTACTGAATCTTGATTCTGCGACTGGAATCGGAAAGCTTTTTAACGTACTGCTCTGGAGCGATCTGCTCAAGGAAGTCAACTACCTTCTGGCTTTCGCCGTCCTTTTCGGCAAACTCAGCTCTGAAGTCAACGACTTCAGCAAGGAGAGCTCTGACGATCTGAGCACCCTTTCTGCGTTTATCTTCAAAACGGTCGCTTATTTCCTGACGGTTCTGCTCTATCTTTTTCTTCTTTGAGAAGTGGTTGATGATCATACCGATACCTGCAACAATGGCAACAAGGCCGAGAAGCACCATCCGAGTTATCAGCATAATGATGCCGATAATGCCGATGACCGCGCCGCCCCAAAGACAGAATTTTGCAAATCCGGAGAGAACTACACCGGAAAGTGCGTTTGCCTTTTCCTTATCAATGAGTGCGTTAAATCTGCTGATGACTTCATTTTCGTTCTTTCCGTCCACGGTCTTGTCATTGAAGGTATCAACGTTGATCTCGATTTCGTGGGGGATCTTCATGCGGTTCTGGGCAACGATGTCGTTATATGCGTTGCTTACCCAATCTTTAGAGAGGGCAAGAGCAAACTTTTGGGTAGAAACGCTTGCGTGAGAGCTTTCGGGCTTCATTGCGGCATCCGTAAGGAGCTGAGTAAAATCCTTGTGCTCTTCGAAGGCTGTCTGCTCGATAGCCATATTCTTATGGGCGCGGTCCTCGTCGCCGTCAAAGTCGATAACGAACTGATTGAACTTTTCTTCTTTTCTAAGGGGGATCTCCTCGTCATCAAAATCGGTAACAAGGCTGTTAAGGATCTCGTCGAGCTGAGCCTTCAGAGAATCTGTAGAGTCCTCCTGATCAAGAATGGCGGTGAAATAATCAAGCAATTCTGCGTGAAGCATAGCTCCTTCCATGATCTCTTGGAGAACGGGCCATGTCTTGCTGTATTTGCGAAGATATGTATATCCGTCGGAAACGAGGGGCTTTTTCTTAAGGCTGATGGCATCAGACCACTGCTTTGTCTGCTGTTCAACGAAGCCGGGCTTTTCGGAAAGACGATCCAGCCACTCGGACATCTGCTTCGAAACAACGCCCTCGGTATCTGCACCGAGAAGGCCGCTTGCAAAAGCGTCGAGAATAATAATGGTCTTTCTGTCAAGGTTTTCCTCGTCTTGATTTGCGAGGTAGCGCTGAGTCCATTTAAGCGCGGCACTCTTACGGTCGGCGCGGCGGCAGATCAGAGCGAAGAAGAGAGATGTTTTTTCGTCATTTCTCCTGATACCCTCCTTAAGCGCGCGCTCAGCGAGCTCGGGCTGATTGTTGATCCAGGCTGCAAGGGCAACAAGGCAGGGTGCGAGCCAATAACCGGGAGTAGAGATCATCAGCTCCTCTGTTGCATTGGTAATCGTGCTTTTCTTAACGATGCCCAGGTCATCAGCCTGGAGGATACCGGTGGTAGTTCTTCTTACAATATCGTAATGACCGAACTTCTTCTCCAATTCCTGTCTTATCTGGATAATTCTCTGCTGTGCCTTAGACAAAGCGTTTGCCCTCATTTGGATCTGCACGAAATTATGAAAATCTCTTGCCAAGGCAGAAACCTCGTTCTGAACGATCATAACGTTAGTGTCTACATTATCAACGTGATGGTCAACGACCTCGAGGTTGCCGTTGAGCACGTTAAGGTTACTGTTAATGGTGCTCAGGCTGTTTTCAATGGCAGTCAGGTTGGCATAGCTTATTGCATAATCTGACATAGTGTATTTCCTCCGTACGGGATTAAATTTTTTATATTTTAGATTGTTTATTGACTCTAAGTGCCGTTGCTGGCTTCAAGATCTTTGATACGGTTATTCGGAAAAAACGTGCTTTTTTGAAATTAGCTAAAAGATCACTTGGATGACGGGAACATCTTGTACAATTATACACGATATTACCAATTTCGTCAATAGAATGGTAAAAATGATGACATAATTGTCAAGAAGCTTATGATGCAGGGATCGAGGAGATGTCCCACACTTTGTCCCACACTTTCTTTAAAATATATTTGTTTTCCTACACTTTTTTTGTCGTGAAGTGTGGGGACAGGGGAGAATTTTGGTAGTAAAATTAGTATAGATAAAAATAAATTCGATACGGAGGTATTTTATGAATTACGTTGGAAAATGGATCTTTGACTCCATCGGAGTACGGGATGACAGTTTTAATTTGGTCTACCTTTCGGCAGAGGAGTATCTGAAATCACCCATACCTTCCTATGTGGACGAGGCTGACGAGGAGGCTGTTGCATACGAGATGCACGAGCGCAAGGCCGCAATAAGCATTGTTCTTGAGGTCCGTGATGACGGAAAGGTATATACCTTTGCTCCCATTTCCGAGGAGGCAACGCCTGAGCAGATCAAGGCTGCAATTGAGGCAGGCGAGATCACCGTTGTTGACGGAATGATCGTTGGCGGTGTTGCCGATTGGGAGATGCGAGGCGACGAGATGTGGCTTGACAGCGGCATCGAGGGCGAGGTGTTCGGTGAGGCGGCTGACCCTTGGGTAAAGGTTGCAGATAGCGACGAATATATTGACTACATAAATATGCGCTTTAAGAAAGCGGAATAAGGAGGAGCTATGGGAATTTTTGACAGCCTGAAAAGAGCTGCTGAGAACGCAGTCAGAAGAGAAGTAACCAAAACCGTAAATAATGCTGTTAGAAACGCAGAAAACAATATCGGCAAGGGAAAAAACAAAAGTGAGTCGTTCACCTTTAACTCTCTTCCTTCAAGCCTTGCAGAGCTTCAGGCAATGCCCGAGGCGGCGCTAACATCTCCCTTTGCAACAACTGCTTTGACTCTGGCGGTCCTTTGTAATTTTGAGCGCGACCGCGCCGCAACCTTTGAAATGCTTGATTTCCTCAAGGGCCCTGCAGATACCAGCGGCTTTGAAAAGCAGTTTATCACAGAGCATCTGGGAGATGCCCTTTATAAGGCCCGTTCGTTTTTTGTAGGCGCCACCCCCGAAAACGGCTATACTCCAAACAGCCCTTATACAATAATCGTTAAGGAGAATCCTTATTCCTTTGATAATGAGAACTGGGCTACTCTTTGGGTAAAAAGCGGCGGCGGAGACAACGAGCGCCCCATAAAGCTTCGCAAAAAGCCTTCAACAGGCCAGTGGTTCTTGGTTGAGATACAGTGCCTTGGAGATATCCGCCTTCCCGTTGAAGCGGATCCCTGGGCGTAAAAACGCAGAATATAGCGATCCCCAAGGTTATTCCTTGGGGATTCTTTATCTTTGGTGGATAATAACTGAATTTTTGGGCTTTAGTTTATCTGGGGCAATGCAAAGGACTTTTTTCAAAAAAAGTTTCTGCGTATCATCCCAGATAAACCCGAATTTATAATACTGTTGACGGAGGGTGTCTTGTCGTGTATAATATAGTCGTTTTAAAAAGGGGTGACGGAATGGAAAAGAAGAAAAGATATACTATGATAGATATTCTCAGGGGAATATCGGTCATAGCAATGATCGTTTATCACGCTATGTGGGATCTCGTATACGTTCACGGAGTGGATATACCATGGTTTTTTACCGAGGGAGCCTCAGTCTTTCAGTCATATATCCGCTGGTCCTTTATAATAATATCAGGCTTTTCCTGGTCTCTTGGCAGAAAGAAGCTCAGAAGATCCCTTACAGTCATCGCGTCCTCTGTTGTTATCACTGTGTTCACCTGCATTGCAATGCCGGCAGATAAAATAATTTTTGGTGTGCTTACCTTTATGGGTGTTGCTATGCTTCTGATGATCCCCCTTGACAAGGTGCTTTCAAAGGTAACTCCTGCTTGGGGATTTGCGGTAAGCGCCCTCTTGTTCACCTTAACATATGAAATACCTCACGGAAGTATTGGTATCGGAAGCCTGAGTCTTGGTTTGCCACGGGCAATGTACGCAAATTATATTACCTCATTTTTGGGATTCCCCGCCGAGAGCTTTTATTCGTCTGATTACGTTCCACTTATCCCGTGGTTCTTTCTGTTCATCTGCGGATACTTTTTGTATGGGATCTTCAAAAAATATAATTTGCTTCGCTTTTTGAGCGCCGTTTCCTTTAAGCCCCTGGAATTTGTAGGAAAGCACGCTCTTATAATCTATATGCTCCATCAGCCTCTTATTTACGGAATACTCTATTTCCTGTTCAACGTCGTTTTTAAATAATAGAATAAACGAAAAAAGCCCTTGCCGCCGCAAGGGCTTTTTTCGCTTTTATCAAATTTAGGTTTGAGGGGGAGAAAGATGCAAAGAACTTTTTTGTAAAAAAGTTCTCTGCACTCTCAAAAAACTTTAGAAAAGAAAAAACGCCTCGTAAGCAATACTTTATTATATTTTTTACCCATAGTTTAAAGTTTTTTGCGGAGCTTTTTTACAAAAAAGCGACCGTCTCTCCCCCACAAACCGTAATTTGACGATTTAAGAATAACACAAATAATTCTTTTGATTGATGCTAAAAGCTCTGTTTTGCAATCGTCTCACTGCTTTTTCGGCAATGAGAAAGCTTTAAAAAACGGCATATTTTGACAAATGAATAAAAGGATTTTAAGCAAAAGCATAAAACATCTGTTTGCATAGAGAAATGATAAAAAATAGGAAAAATGGTATATTTTGGCAGGGAAATTGGTAAAAAAAGCACAATACATAGAAAAATACTGCGAAATAGCAAAAAAAATATTGTAAAACTTACAAAAATGTATTGCAAATAAAAGGGGGACATATTATAATAATAGCACCCCTGTGGTGGAAGATTGCATAGTTAGTGCATGATCGTTGCATAAAAGTGGGGGAGAAATGGAGGGAGATCGCAGTGTCAAGGAACGGTTTGGTCGGAAATCATACTCATACTCTCGATGCTAAGAACCGCGTGTTCTTTCCTGCGAAGTTCAGAGAAGAGCTTGGATCTCCCATCGTTATCACCATCAATCTAGACAAATGCCTCTCAGCTTACTCCGAGAGTGAATGGGAGAACTTTGTAGCAAAGCTTGAGTCATATCCGAAGTCTCAGGTTAGGACCTTGAAGAGAATCTTTTGCGGTAATGCAAAAAAGGTAACCCCCGACGGACAGGGAAGAGTTATGATCGATAAAGAGCTCCTCCAGTTTGCCGGAATGGAGGACAGCGTAACTTTCGTGGGCTGCGGCGACTGCGTAGAGCTTTGGGCGGAGGCTAAGAATCCTCTCACAGAGCTTACTGATGATCTTCTCTCCGAGCTCAACGAAAAGATGCTCGAGCTTGATATATAAAATTAGCAAAAAAGACAATTAATAATTGACTATATAAATATAAATAGGAAAGGCCAGAAAATGGAGTTTGCACATATTACGGTTCTCCTCAATGAGGCGGTGGATGCGCTCCTGCCCGAGCGCGGCGGTGTGTTCGTAGATTGTACCGCAGGCGGTGGCGGTCATTCCGAAGCTATACTTAAAAGACTTCCCGAGGGCTCTCGTCTTATCAGCCTTGACCGTGACGACAGAGCAATAGAAAGATGCCGCGAGCGTCTTTCGGTTTACGGGGAAGCTTCAACTGTTGTAAAAACGAATTATTCCGAGATCGGCGACGTTTTGGACGAGCTCGGTATTGATAAAATAGATGGTGTCCTTTGGGACCTTGGCGTATCCAGCGTTCAGCTTGACGAAAGAGAACGCGGTTTTTCCTATTCTCAGGATGCACCTCTTGATATGCGAATGGACAGAAGCTCAGGCAAGACTGCGGCAGACGTTGTGAACGGATACAGCGAAGAGGAGCTGAGACGTATCATCCGCGACTGGGGCGAAGAAAAGTTTTTCATGAGAGTTGCCGCTGCAATCGTTGCGGCAAGAGAGGAAAAGCCCATTGAGACCACTCTTGAGCTTGCGGATATTATTACGAATGCTATCCCCCAAGGAGCAAGAAAAAAGGAAAACCAGCACCCCGCAAAAAGAACCTTCCAGGCAATAAGAATCGAAGTTAACGACGAGCTTACCATTATCGAGCCTTCCCTCAGATGCGCAGTTGAAAGACTCCGTGAGGGCGGCAGGGCGGCTGTCATCACCTTCCATTCCCTTGAAGACAGGATCACCAAGCAGACCTTCAAGAATCTTGAAAATCCCTGCACCTGTCCCTCAGACTTTCCCGTATGCGTTTGTAAGAAAAAGCCTTCGGTAAAGCTTGTAACAAAGAAACCTATAGCTCCCTCCGATGCGGAGCTTGAATATAACCCCAGAGCGAGGAGCGCAAAGCTCAGGGTTTGTGAAAAAATATAATAATTTTAATCTATAAATTATAGAAAGGAGTGCTGCACATGGCGTCCGCCGAAACAAGAACAACAACAGCGGCTGAGAACCCTCTTTGCCAGAGACTTATGGCAAGATTTGACGGCAGAGGTGTAGCTGCAAATGAAGATACCCGTGTGCAGACCGCATCATTCACACGAGTAAAAAAGGCGTCCCCTGCAGTTTCCCGCGCAAAAAGTATTGCAAATCCTTTTGAGGAGACCGCGCAGTTCGTTCGCGGTGATGTTCGTGTAAAGAGTAAGGCAACAGCCGAGACAGTTCGCTTCACAAAGGTGAAGGCGGGAACAAAGGCTGAAGCTGCAATGAGAAGGACCGCGGCATACGAGGTTCAGACTCCCTTTGCCTCCGGAGCGTATGCGAAGGCATATGAAAGAGCGGCAGCTATCCGCGCACGCGCATATGACGGAAGCGAGGCTCGCGAGAGCGTTCGCCGTGAGAGTGAGAGAAAAGAAGCTGCAAAGGGCCCCAAGGTGTTCAGCGGCGAGTGGTTTGCAAGGATCAAGGCAGTCCTCCTCGGTAAGGACGAGGACGAGGTTGTGGTAAAGAAGGCTCCCGTATCTGCAAGCCTCATTATCGGCGTTATCCTCTTTGCTGTAGTTGTAATGATGATAATTTTCAGCTTTGCGCAGATCAGCGAGTTCAAGAGAGAGATCTCTACCCTAGACCGCGAGCGCGAGGAGCTTGTAGCCGAGATAGATCAGCTCTCACTTGAAATAGACCTTAAAAACGATATTCGTACTATCGAGCAGATAGCGACTGAGGAGATCGGAATGGTCAAGAGCAACAGAGTTGAGTCAAAGTACATAAGCGTAGCTCAGGGTGAGCGCGTTGAGCTTCCTGCGGCTGCAAATGACGTAGCAGAGGAGAGTGGAGTATTAGCAAACCTTCTTTCTGCGGCAGGCTCAAACTGGGAAAAGATCATGGAGTATATTGACTGAATATAAACCTTTGCAAGGCGTACATCCGTACGCCTTGTTTGGGCTTTTTGGAAAAAACATAAAATCTCCCGAGTCTACATAGAATAGCTTAGTAAAGGGTAGGGAGTGGGAAGGAACGGATGCTTATGGCAAAAAAACGAAAAAGAATAAGCAGAAGGTCAACGTCCAGAACAACGGCGGTCCTTGCAATATTCGGAATAATAGCACTTATAATAGTTTTCCGGCTTGTATATCTGCAGATCGTTCGCTACGAATACTATAAAGAGGTCGTAATGAACGAGATAACCATAGAAACCGAGGTCAATCCCGAGCGCGGAATGATCTACGATACAAACGGAAATATCCTCGCAACAAACAGAACTGTATACCTTTGCTTTATATCTCCTCAGGATATAATAGATGCAATGACTCCCGATGAGGATGGCAAAAAGGAAATAAAGACCTACGACTACGAGGACTCCGAGGGCAAGACCCATAAGGATCTCGATATGGATGAGCTTATCTCCCTTTTCCTTTCTGAGACTCTTGACGTTGAGTATTCAAAGATCATGGAAAAGGCGGCAAAGGAAGGCCGCCGTTACGAGGAGATCAAAAAGGAGATAGTGGAGGAGGATGCTCAGAAGATACGTGAGTTTATAGATGAATATGAGCTGACGAGCCAGATATATCTGAGAGCTGATTCCATTCGTTACTATCCCTACGATAACCTTGCAAGTCACGTGGTTGGCTTTACCAATTCCGACGGCATCGGCGTTTACGGACTTGAGGCATACTACAATAATATCCTTGAGGGCGAGAGCGGCCGTTATATCAGCGCGCAGGACGCAAACAGCCACGATATGGACTATAAGTACGAGACCTTCGTTGACGCCAAGGACGGCTACAATATAGTCAGCACCATTGATAACTATATCCAGTACGAGCTTGAAAATCAGCTTGAGGCGACCCTTCGTGAGAACAAGGCGGCAAACAGAGTAACGGGCGTTGTTATGAACGTAAATACGGGCGCGGTTCTCGGAATGGCAACAGCTCCCGATTTCAACTGCAATGACCCCTACGTCCTTGACGAGATATCTCAGGGAAAGCTTGATGCTTATACTCAGAGTGACGAGCGTGTGGCAGACTCCAAAAAGCTTGCGGAGAATAAGTATAAATACGAAAATCCCGACGTAGCGTCGGATACCGCAGAGTTTGCGGCAAGTGTTGAAAGCTTCTGGAGAGCAAATTACGACAGCTTTTACGAGCAGGCATATTCCAACCGCTATTTTGAATTGCTTTACGCAATGTGGAAGAATAAGGCGATAACCGAGCTTTACGAGCCCGGCTCCACTTCAAAGATCATCACAACAGCAATGGCATTTGAGGAGGGCGTGACCAACCCCTCCGAGGTGTTCTTCTGCGGAGGAAGCATGAAGGTGGAGGGCTACAGCTTCCCCATCAGCTGTCACGAAACGAGAGGACACGGCAGCCTCCCCTACGCAAAGAGCCTTCAGCAGTCCTGCAACCCCGCGCTCATGACCGTAGGTCTCCGAATCGGACGCGAGAAGTTCTATAATTACTTCCTCGACTTCGGCTACGGCGAGCTTACGGGAATAGATCTCCCCGGCGAGGCGGCATCCTATTATCACAATTTCAAGGATTTCTCCGTAGTATCCCTTGCGGTATACTCCTTCGGTCAGACCTATAAGACCACGGCGATCCAGCAGATATCGGCAATATGCTCCATTGCAAACGGCGGATACGTTGTAACTCCCCACGTGCTTAAGGAGATCGTTGACGATAAGGGCAACGTTATTGAAAGCTTCGAGCCCGAGATCAAGCGTCAGGTGGTCAGCTCCGAGGTGTGCGCCACTATTTCCGATATCCTTGAGGACGGCGTTTCCGGTGACGGCGGCGCAAGAAATTGCCGCGTTAAGGGCTACAAGGTAGCGGGCAAGACGGGAACAAGTGAGAAGATAGATGAAAAGGATGCATCGGGTCAGACCTATCTGAGAGTAGGATCTAGCGTTGCCTATGCTCCCTCAGACGACCCTGAGATAGCGGTCATCATCGTGTGCGATGAGCCTATGGGCGGAAGCGTATACGGAAGCGTTGTTGCGGCACCCTACGTATCGGATCTTCTTTCCTCCGCTCTGCCTTATCTCGGATATGAGCCTAAGTATACGGCAGAGGAGCTTGAAAATATTGAAACGGGCATTCTTGACTATACGGGCTACGAGGTAGAGATCGCAAAGAGCAATATCACCAACCGCGGTCTTAAGGCTATCGTTGTAGGTGACGGAAAGCTGGTAACAGGTCAGGTTCCCGAATCCGGCGTTATGCTCAATCGTGAAAACGGAAGAGTTATCCTTTATACAGACGGTTCAACTCCTGCGGCAACGGTGCAGGTGCCTGACGTTACGGGAAAGACGGCAGAGGCTGCAAACCGCATTCTCACCAATGCAGGTCTTAACGTAAGCATCGGCGGCGTTGACGATAATGCAGACGCAACGGTAGCAACTCAGTCCATAGTTCCGGGCACCGAGGTTCCCGAGGGTACTATCGTAAAGGTGACCCTGAGAAGCGTCAGCAACGTAACGGATGATTAAAAAGATGTACGGTTTATTGGTCGTTGATCGATTTTTGGTTTGACAATAGATGGGAGACGCGTATAAAGGCTTCCCCCTTGGGGGAGGCTCCTGCCGAAGGCGGGTGGTGAGGGGTAGCCGCAAAGCGGCGTTATCTTTGAATCTTTGGCTTTTAACGGCAACAAGTTGCCTACCCCTCATCCGTCGGCTTCGCCGCCACCTTCCCCCAAGGGGGAAGGCTTTGATTCAAACTTCTATCCGTCAAGCTGTGATTCAATGGTCAAATAATAAAGAATAAAGAATAAAGAATAAAGAATAAGGCACAGCCCTTCGGAAGTGAAAAGATTAATTTTACTTTCGGAGGGCTATATGCTTTTATCAGAACTTTTTAGGGGACTTGAATACAGACTTTTCGGATTATCATGTGATACTCAGGTGTCACGCCCCTTTTCCGATTCAAGGGAATGTGTCCCTGGCGGTGTCTTTATTTGCATTAAAGGAGAAAGGGCAGACGGGCACGATCATGCCGCCGAGGCAATAGAGCGTGGGGCAGTTGCCGCAGTATGCAAAAAAAGGATAGATGGAATACCCTGTATTGTTGTAAGGGATACGAGATACGTCCTTGCAGCAGTGTGGAATAATTATTACGGCCGACCGGCCGAGGGGATGCGCCTTTGCGGGATCACCGGCACCTGTGGGAAAACAACTGTTGCGACTTTAGTAGCCGCCTGCCTCAGAGAGGATGGAAGGCGGGTCGGACTTATCGGAACTCTCGGATGCTTTGCAGACGGGGAGAAAATAGAGTGCGAGGGCAGTGAGATAACGGATGCCCACGCCGCAATGACTACCCCTGATCCTGCATATCTTTACAGTATTCTTTGGAAGTTTAAAAAAAGAGGGATGGAGGATGTGGTGATGGAGGTGTCAAGCCATGCAATCCTTCAGAAGAAGGTAGATCCTCTTTCTTTTGCAGTGACAGTATTTACGAACCTCTATCCTGAGCATCTTGATGCGCATAAAAGCATGGAGGAATATTTCAGAGTAAAGGCTTCCTTTGTTGCCAGAGGGGAACGGCGGGTGGTCAACTGTGACAACGGATATTGCCTCAGATTTGCAAAGAAGATCCCCTCGTCCTATGTCCTGTCTCCCATGGCGGAAAACGTGACGTTATCGGTTGAGGGAACTGCATTTGATGCAAATCTTTCGGGAGCGCGTTTGCATATAGAAAGCACGCTTTCGGGTGATTTTACGGTAGAAAACACAATGCTTGCGGCTGGAGCTGCACTTGCGTTGGGAGTTGGCGAAGCGACGGTTGAAAAGGGGATTTACAATACCAAAATCATCAACGGCAGAATGGAAAGAGTGGTAAAAAAGGAAAATGAGCTTTTTGATGTGGTGATAGACTATGCTCACACTCCTGATGCTCTTGAAAGAGCTCTTGTGAGCCTTCGGAATAATACAAGAGGTAAGCTTATATGTGTTTTCGGCTGCGGCGGAGAACGTGATAAAACGAAAAGACCCCTCATGGGGGCGGTGGCTGAAAAGTGGGCAGATACTGTGATCGTGACCTCGGATAACCCGAGAGGAGAAAGCTCGCTTTCAATAATCAGAGATATCCTTGCCGGCATCAAAAGCGATAAATGTACGGTGATTCCATCCCGCCGCGAGGCTATATTTGCAGCAGTATATACCGCAGAGGAGGGAGATACTGTGCTCCTTGCAGGGAAGGGTCATGAGAAATATGAGATAGGAGAGAGGGGCTTCTCATTTTTTGATGAAAAAGAGGTAGTTTTCGAGGCGATGCGGTCAAGAAACGGCAAGTGACTAAAAAATGAATACAGCAATGAACTGATCTGCTGAAATATCTCTGTGCTTTGTTCGCACAAGAAGAAAATAGGTTGTTTTTGGCAAAATTCTATAATAATTTTTTGAGGCCTTTTTTATATAGGTGTTGACCGCAGTATTGTTTAGTGCTATAATATATATTGATATATAGCCGTTTTATGCACGTGACTAATTTAGCGGCAAAGAGAAAGGAAAAAACAATGACAGATATGATACTTTACATTGCGGCGGCGCTCGTATCCTTTGCGCTCACAGCAATAATTTCTCATTTTCTCATACCCGTTCTCGCAAGCCGTAAAATGGGTCAGAAGATTTTGGAGATCGGTCCCCGTTGGCATAAGAGCAAGGAGGGCACTCCCACAATGGGCGGCCTTGCCTTTCTTATCACAGCCGCAGTTATTGGATGCGCTGTAAGCGTGTATCTCGCAATAAAGTTCGGTATGCAGACGGCGGCTCCCTTTATTATGACTATCGCTCTCGGGCTTGCTTCCGGTCTAATCGGTATCATTGATGACTCCGCAAAGCTGAGAAAAGCTCAGAATGAGGGTCTCACAGCTCCCCAGAAGTTCCTTCTGCAACTTGTGATCGCAGGCCTCTATCTTCTCGGTATGAGCTTCTTTGGAGGACTTCGCACATCTCTCTATATTCCCTTTGTGGGAGTAGCTATAGAGCTTGGAGTTTTTTATTACGTCATAGCCCTTTTCCTTATCGTTGGTATTATGAACGCAGTTAACCTTACGGACGGTATTGACGGCCTTGCCTCAAGCGTCAGCGTTATCGTTGCCCTTTTTTTCGGTATCGCCGCTTTCCTTGCGGCAGAGGCGGTAAACGTTCCTCTTTACTTCGCGTCTGCAATAGTTCTCGGCGTGTGCGCAGGCTTTCTCGTGTATAACTTCTATCCCGCAAGAGTGTTTATGGGTGACACGGGCTCCCTATTCCTCGGAGGTATGGTGGTGGGATGCGCATTCCTTCTGGGCAATCCCCTTATCATAGTAGTTTGCGGCTTCGTTTATATCTGCGAGACCGCGTCAGTAATGCTTCAGGTAGGCTACTTCAAGCTTACCCACGGAAAGCGCCTCTTCAAAATGGCGCCTATCCATCATCACTTTGAAAAATGCGGCTGGAGCGAGATCAAGATAGTTGTTATCTTCTCCCTTGTAACTGCCCTCCTTTGCGGCGTTGCCTGGCTCGGCTTGTAATTTGTTATTTTATCAGACTAAACGAAAGAAGGTGCGCCAATGAGCGATAAAAGACCCCCTGTGCAGAATTCAAGACGCACCTCGGGATCGGGAAATCTTCCGCAGAGACGGAGAACTGCTCCCATGAAGGCAGTTGAGCCCTCAAAGAAAAAGGAAGATAAGAGCCTTGTAAGCATTGCAACGGGCAGAGCCCTTGCATCTATCAAAAAAAAGGATGAGAAGTGGGAGAATGAATCCCGTACTCTCCAGAGAGTGCGCCACGGCTTTGACCGCTATATGGTGTCCATCATCTTTATCCTCATTGCTCTCGGTACTGTAATGGTATTCAGCGCAAGCTATGCAAGTGCTCTCAATGACCCGAAGATACAGGATGCTTATCACTATATACGTCAGCAGCTGATGTTCGTTGGTATCGGAAGCCTTTGTATGATAGGAATAAGCTTTATGCCATATCATTGGTTCAAAAAGCTTGCTCCCTCCATTGCCATTGCCGGAGTCGCACTTCTCGTTCTCGTTCTGGTAATGGGAACTGCAAGAGGTGTTGCGCAGCGGTGGATCATCGTAGGACCCATATCCGTTCAGGCATCAGAGCCTGCAAAGGCGGCTCTGATCATATTCCTTGCCTACTACATAGATAAGCATTATGAGGTCATCACAAAGAGAACCAATAAAGAAAAAACCTTCTGGCAGGGAATAGTAGCTCCCGGAGTTATAGTTGCAGTGTTCTGCGGCCTTGTTCTTCTTGAAAAGCATCTTTCCGGCGCTATCATTATCGGCCTTATTGGAATGGCTATAATCTTTATCAGCGGTGCTGATATACTTAAAATGGTTCTTTGCTACGGAGTCCCTGCGGGACTTGCGGGCGGTATATATCTTTTGACAAACAGCTATGCTATGGCGCGTATCACCACCCACGGTAATGAAAATGCAGACATCCTCGGTGAAGCGTGGCAAACAACTCAGGGCCTTTACGCCATAGGCAGCGGCGGCCTTCTCGGCCTCGGCCTTGGCGAAAGTAACCTGAAAAACAATTACGTTTCCGAAGCACATAATGACTTTATCTTTACCATCTGGTGTGAGGAGATGGGATTTGTAGGAGCAGTTATTCTCATAGCGCTTTACGGCTTCTTCATCTGGAGAGGATTCGTTATTGCAAAGCGCGCTCCCGATACCTTTTCCTCGCTTACTGCCTTCGGTATCACCTTCCAGGTTGGTATACAGGCAGCTCTTAACATTCTTGTAGTTACGGATATCATACCAAATACGGGAGTATCCCTTCCTTTCTTCTCCTACGGTGGCTCGTCGCTGGTAATGCTTATGATGGAGATGGGAGTGCTCCTCTCAATATCAAGACATTCATATCAGAAAAGTAAATAACTTAAAGATTCGGAGTAGATTATGAGAGTACTTATGACAGGCGGCGGAACGGGAGGCCACGTAAATCCCGCGCTGGCTATTGCAGGAACCATAATGGAAAAGGAGCCGAAAAGCGAGATCGCCTTCGTAGGCACTCCCCGCGGCATTGAAAATAAGCTTGTGCCCAAGGCAGGCTATAAGCTTTATCACGTAAACGTTATGGGCCTGAGAAGATCTCTTTCTCTAAAAAATATCAAGGCGGCATACCTTGCCTTTACATCTCCTATGAAGGCAAAGAAGATAATCAGGGAGTTTCGTCCCGACGTTGTTATCGGTACGGGTGGATACGTTTCCTGGCCTGTGTGCAAGGCGGCGGCATCAATGGGTATTCCCGTGTTCCTTCACGAGTCCAATGCTGTTCCCGGAATGGCAGTGCGTATGCTTTCGGGAGCGGCTGAAAAGGTATTTCTCAATTTTGAGAAGGCCGGAGAGGGCCTTGACTGCAAGGAAAAGCTTATGCTTGTAGGCTGTCCCATGCTTGGTAGCTTTAATAAAATATCAAAGGCCGAGGCAAGAGAAAAGCTTGGCATTCCCGATGATAAGAAATGCGTTATCCTCTCCTTTGGCGGAAGCCTTGGCGCCGAAAAGGTGAACGAGGCCGTGCTCTACCTTATGAAGGAGTATACGGGCGGACGCGAGGGTATACTTCATACTCACGCAACGGGAGCTATTGAAAAGGAGATCGCCTTCGGACAGTTCAAGGAAATGGGGCTTTCAAAATATGAAAACCTTGAGCTTCTCGAGTATATTTACGATATGCCATACAGAATGGCGGCGGCCGATATTATAATCTGCCGTGCGGGTGCTCTTACAGTCTCTGAGCTTTCCCTCAGCGGAAAGTGCGCTGTGTTCATCCCCTCGCCAAACGTAACTGACGATCAGCAGTTCAAGAACGCAAACGTCCTCGTGGAAAAGGGAGCCGCAGAGCTTATCCGTGAAACTCCCGCCCTTCCCGAAAAGCTTTGCGAAACAGTGAAGGAGCTTTGTGAAAACGAGGATAAGCGCCGTGAGATGGAGGAAAAGATCAAGGATTTTGCTATCTCCGATGCAAACTCCCGTATCTATAACGAGGTGCGCAAAACTTTAGATTCAAAGAAATAATGCTTTTCGCCAAAGTGAAAAGCTACCGAAACGTTCAGCGCAGCTGAACATATCACTTCGCAAAGCGAAATATCACTCGCTCGAAGAGCAAATATCACTTTTTCGAAGAAAAAATATCACTTCGCCGTAGGCGAACTGCAAGGGGGTGACAGAATGGGAAAAAGCGTTAACGAGTATTACAGCGAAAAAATGAAAAGGCTTCTGGAGATGCAAAAGAATAATGCAACGGCAACCCTTGCAGCTCCGGTCGAAAAACAGAACACCTCCCGTATGTCACCTGAGAGACAGGCTCCGAAAAAGGATGGAAAAAGAGAGTATTACGACGATTTCAGAAAGAGGATAGAGCACGAAAAGGCGGGAGTCAGCCTTCCCCCTTCACACAGTCGTCAGAATCCGCGCCCGAGACCCAAAACTCCCGCAGAAAGAACTGCTGTCGATGATATAAGACAGGGAAGAGTACCCGCAAGAAGGCATGAAAGTATAAATGCAAGACCTGAAGGTGCAAAGGCTAAGGCAGGTCAAAGCCGCCCGCTGAGAAAGAGAGTGTCTCCCGAGCAAACGGCAAGAGATCGCTATGAGGAAAACATTCGCAGGCTTGAAGCTCTTGAAACGGCTCGTCGCGCGCGCGTTATGCGTATGATCCGTGACGGACTTGTTTCTTTCTTGCTGATCTTTGCAGTGCTCACCGTAATGTGCGTGGTGGTGTACAGATTGTTGTTCGTTATAGGCGACATCAGAGTCGAAGGAGCGGACAAGTATTCTCAGGATGAGATCGTGCTTGCCTCCGGAGTGGATCTTGGAGATCACCTCTATTCATTCTCATCAAGGGAGATGGGAGAGCTTCTTATGCTCAGGTGCCCGGAGATCGATTCCGTTGACGTTGACAGAACTCCTCCCGGAAAGATAGAGATCAACGTAACTGAGGAAAAGCCTGCATTTTATGCAGACTTTTACGGAGAGTACAGACTTCTCTCAACGTCACTTCGTCTTCTCCGCTCAGTAACCGAGGAGGAGGCGGTGTCTCTCGGATGCGTAAAGATAAAGCTTCCCGATATAGTTCAGGCAACGGCGGGAAAGAATATCAGCTTTGCCGACGTCAGAAATGATAAATACATATATGATACCTGCAGGGCGCTTCTCGAAAGTGAGCTTTGCGGCAGAGTAGGCACGGTGGACGTCAGTGATAAATTCAATATGTATCTCATAGTTGATTCCAAGTATAAAATAAAGCTTGGAGACAGCGAGAGCATTGAAACGAAGCTCAGAATTGCCGCGGCAGTCCTTGAGGATGAGATGTTTGATAATGACGTTAAGGCTCTTATCGACGTAACTGACCTTTCAGAGACCAGCGTTGTGGTGGACGACGGGCTGAAGCTTGACTGAAAAAGTTATACGATTGTAAAAAGAATATAAAATCGGCGTTTGCATAAAAAGCTCAAAACGCCGATTTTTAATGAAAAAATCGCATTTTTTGCAAAAAAATAAAATAAATATTAAAAAAAGACTTGAAAAAATCGAAGAAACGATATATTATATAGTGTGTATGTAGTTTTTGAATGACGTTCATACATATTTTATGAAGGTTATCAAACAAGAAGGGCGGTAATACCGCCGAAATTAAAACGGAGGATAAATAAATGCCTTTTGAACTTGACGAAACATTTGAGAGCGGCGTGAATATTAAAGTAGTCGGTGTCGGCGGCGGCGGAAACAATGCTGTTACCCGTATGATCACATCCAACGTTCGCGGCGTAGATTTTATCGCAATCAATACAGACAGACAGGCTCTTCAGAAGTCTGCGGCAACAAATAAGATCACTATCGGTGAAAAGATCACAAAGGGCCACGGCGCAGGAAGCAATCCTGAGGTTGGCGCTAAGAGTGCTGAGGAGAGCCTTGAGGAGATCAAGGACGCTCTCACAGGCGCAGATATGGTATTCATTACCACCGGTATGGGCGGCGGTACAGGTACAGGAGCTGCTCCCGTAGTTGCGAAGATCGCAAAGGATATGGGAATGCTCACCATCGGTATCGTAACAAAGCCCTTCGCATTTGAGGGAAAGAAGAGAAAGGACCAGGCAGACGCAGGTATTGCAGCGCTCAGCCAGTACGTTGACTCTCTCGTTATCATCCCCAATGAGAGACTTAAGCAGGTTTCCGATAAGCCCATCACAATGCTTAACGCATTTGAGATCGCAGACGACGTTCTCAGCCATGGCGTTCAGTCCATTTCCGAGCTTATCAACGTTCCCGGATACATCAACCTTGACTTTGCAGACGTAACAAGCGTAATGCAGGATGCAGGCTATGCTCACATGGGCGTAGGCTATGCTCAGGGTAAGGAAAAGGCAGAGCTTGCAGCAAAGGCTGCTATCTCCAGCCCTCTTCTCGAAACTTCCATCAGCGGTGCACGCGGTATTCTCGGTAATATCACGGCATCCCCCGATATCTCTATGGAGGATATCGACGTTGCTTGTACAATGATCGCAAACGAGGCACACGAGGATGCGACCGTTATCTGGGGTGTTGCATTCGATCCTTCCATGGAAGATGCAATGAAGATCACAATCATCGCAACAGGCTTTGAGAACGATCAGGAGCCCACAGGAAGTGAGCCCGCAGCGGCACAGATCAAGAAGGCTGAGTCCATGATCTATAAGAAGCCCGAAACTGTTGCAGAGAAGAAGGAAGAGCCCGCACCCGCTCCCATCGCAAAGGATCCCGATGAGATCTCCGATGATGAGCTTGACGAGCTTCTCGGTATGCTCAATAAGGATCGCAAGGCTCGCGAGCAGGAGCCCGTAAATGAGTACGGCGGCGGCCTTAAGAGATACTTCTAATAAAAAATGCACCTCGCAAGAGGTGCTTTTTTATTAGAAAATGAAGAATGAATAATGAAGAATGAATAGTGAATAATTGTTGTAAAAAACCGCCCGCAAGGCGGTTTTTTTCATTAACTTATCACTTATCACCTATCACCTATCACTTATCACCCTTTTATTCCTCCTACGCTCATTCCCTCGGTCAGCTTTTTTTGAAGGAGGATATAGAGAACGAGAGTTGGGATCATCACGATAACAAGACCGGCATACATCCTGCCGTACTGAGCCGCCGCGTTCTGAGCCTTCATAAGATTCATAAGTCCAACGGGAAGTGTCTTTGCGCGGTCGTCGGTCATCAAGGTCAGAGCTATGATGTACTCGTTCCAGAAGGACAGAGAATTGAAAAGTATCACCGTGATAACAGCGGGACGGGCAAGGGGGACCATAATGCTCACCATTGTTCGAAAATGCGAGCATCCGTCAACGTATGCCGCTTCCTCGTATTCGCGGGAGAGCGATTCAAAGTACCCGCTGAGAAGATATACTGTAAAGGGCAGGGCAGTGGCGGCATAGACCACAGACAAAACTACCTTATTATTAAGAAAGAGCGTTGTGTCAAATATGCCGTTGAGTCCCACAAGCATAAGAAATATGGGAACAACGATATAGCTCACGTTAACGAAGAGTCCTCCCATGATCAGCGCACGTACAGCCCTGCGAAGCCGAAAATGAAATCGGGAAAGTGCGTATGCGCAGGGAATTGCCGTACAAAGAAGGATCACAAGGGAGAGGATAGTAACTGTCAGGGAATTCAGAAAATAGCTTCCCATTTCAGCCTCTCTCCATGCAGAGGTGAAATTTTCAAAATTGAACCCCTTGGGCAGCGTCCAGGGAGATGCATAAAACTCGGAGTTTTCTTTGATTGAGGCCGTGATCACCCAGAACACGGGAATAAGAACGGAAAGTGCAAAGAGAAAAAGAATAAGGTAAATAAATGCTTTGTAAAGCTTTTCTGAAGTCACATTTTCAGTTCCTTTCCCGTGTTATGAGATTAACAAAAGCCGCCAGTGCAAAGGACATTATAAATATAGCACATCCTATAGCCATTCCGTAGCCGTAGGTGGAATTGGTGTAAGCCTGGCGATACATATAGCTGAGAGCTACCTCGCTTGCACCGTCAGGTCCCCCTCCCGTCATCGCCCGAACAAGAAGAAAGCTTATATTAATGTTGCTGATAACAAAAAAGGTAAGAGTAGTTCTCACAGTGGGG
Organism: Clostridia bacterium; assembly: GCA_017416205.1. Lineage (GTDB taxonomy): Bacteria > Bacillota > Clostridia > Oscillospirales > CAG-272 > Avispirillum. The sequence goes on from JAFQDC010000001.1 coordinate 42,579, forward strand.
CGGATGGAAGGCAGGGTGATTGAAAAAAAGCTTCGGGCTTTTCCTGCTCCCTCAAGTGAGGCTGCCTCGTAAAGGCTTTTAGGCACCTGCGCCATTGATGCCATATACATTACCATATAGTACCCTACAGCCTGCCATACCATGGCAATGGCAACGGATACAATAACAAGCCGCCTGTCACCAAGCCAAAGGATAGGAGGACCGTCCTTGAAAAATCCGATAACGGAATTGAGAAGACCTCTTGAGGGATCGTAAATGGCTGAAAAAATGGCGGCAATAACTACTGTCGAAAGAATGTTTGGGATATATAAAACTACTCTGAAAAAGCTTTTGTGCTTTATATCGTAGCCGGTCAGAACGTATGCGCAAAAAAGGGAAAGGGTGAGAGTGACTGCAGTGACGGTAACGATGAGAAAGAGAGAGTTTCTGCAGGAATCCCAGAATCGGGTGTCTGAAATGAGAATTTTGTAGTTTTCAAATCCAACAAATTCCCGCTCCTTTGAGTAGCCGCCCCATCTGAAAAGGGATATTGCGAAAATACTGAGGGTGGGGTAGACCATAAATACTGCCATAAGTATAAGGGCAGGCGAGAGGCACGCCAGAATAAATGTGGCAGTGCCTCTTTTTCTTGCGTTCATTTAAGGGCTTCTCTCAGCTTGTCGGATACTTTCTCTATATCCTCCTTCCATTCCGAAACAGTTTTGTCACCGGAGATAACACTGTTGATGGAATTGAAAAGAGTTTCGCCAATGCTCACACCCTCAAGAGCCTCAGTCGCGCGGAATCCACCCATAACGGCGCGGGCGCCGTCGTCGTATACGGAGTAGAAAAGAGCGTTCTCGCCCTTGACGAAATCGGAGGAGTTGGTAATGGGCTGAACGGCTCCGGAGCGTGCAAAGATACGGGCAGCTTCGTCGGAATAAAGAAAGGCGAGAAATTTTTTTGCTTCATCCTTGTTGTCGGCCTCCTTCGGTATCCATCCCTGCTCAAAGAAGGTGAAAGAATATCTTTCGTCATCAATGGCGGGAAGAGCTGAGAACCCCCATTCAAAGCCCTCAGCTCTCGGAGCATCTGCCATTTCGGAAACTACCCAGGTGCCGTTAGGCATAAAGAGAGCCTTGTTATCAAGGATAAGCTGTTGATTTTTCAAAAAATTGTCCCCCGTTGCATTTGCAACCGTGGTAGGCTCAACGTATGAGGCGAGCTTTTCCATTATTTCAAAAACGTGCTCAGCCTCATCGGTGTCCCAGATATCCTTTTCGTAGTTCATACATTTGTTGAAAAACTCACTGCCGCCTGCTTCTGCAAGAAGGGCGAAGATAAAGGAGTCAAAATATCCTGCAGTGGGGTAGGTGAAAAGATATATACCCTCTTTTTTAGCACGGTCTCCGAGAGCCCACATCTCGTCCCAGGTCTCAGGAACCTTCCAACCCTTTTCTTTGAAAAGACCTGCGTTGTAAAAAAGCCCGCAGGGAGAATAGAACATTGGGGCAAGATAGGTCTTACCGTTGCCATAGGGGGCAGTGGCAAGAGTATCGGTAAAGCCTTCAATAAGCTTTTTCTGAACGGTGACATCCTCACCGGGGATCTTCATTGTTAAAACGTCTGAAATATCCTCAAGAGCTTCTTCCTTAATGAGAGTTTCCGTAAGGCCTGCCTCGCGGCCCGTTGCAAGATGAACGTAGTCGGGCCAGTCTCCTGCCTTTATCCTTGAGCCGATAACATCCTCAAGATTTTTTTCGGCGGTAAGCTCTATATCAACTCCCGTGTTCATTTTTTCGTAGGCATTTTCTATGTCCTCCCACATATCCTTGCCATAGGCGGACTCAAGAACTGCCACCTTGAGAGTGGTCTTTGAGTCGTTATCGGTGGTCTTTCTCGTGCAGGAAACGAGAGCGACCGTTGAGAAAACAGCAAGAGCGAGAGCAATCAATCTTTTCATAATACAAATTCCTTTCGCATTAATGGTAATATTTTTTCCCGCAAGGCAAATTAATATACCACTGTTTACAAAAAGGAGAAAAGATGATAAAATATGAAAAGGAGATGATTATGAAAAATAAATTATTAAAAATACTTATATGTGCAGTGCTTGTAGCTGCAGTTGTTTTTGGTGGGATCCTTTTGTTTTATACTCTTGAGAATCGAAGTGTTGTCAAGGTGCAGGAGGTAACTGTAAAAAGTGAAAAGATAAATGCTCCGTTCCGCGCTGTTCAGCTTTCAGACCTTCACGGTACTGAGATCGGTAAGGAAAATGAAAAGCTTGTAACAGCTGTCACGAATGCTGAGCCCGATATTATTCTTATGACGGGGGATATGTTCTCCCGCGACGGTACGGGATACGAGGAAACTCTGACTCTCATCGAGTCCCTTTACGGGATAGCCCCCATTTATTATTCTCTCGGAAATCACGAGGATGATCATTTTCGTGCAAATGAAGACGAAAAGGAAGAAATGATAGGTGAGATAAGTGACCGTGGAGCCGTAGTCCTTGAGCACGAATATGAGGATATAAGTATTGCGGGCGCGGATATCCGTCTCGGCGGCTTTTTCGGTTATGCCACGGATCCCGATCCTTCTTATTTTGAAAAGCTGCAGGAGGAAGGGTATTTTGAAAACTGGCGCTTTGATGAAGCATGGAACGGTGGAAAGGACGATTCTTTTCTGAAAAAGATAAAACTCACGGATAGGTTCGTTCTTCTGATGTGCCACGTTCCCGATTCATATATTCTTTTTAACGGCTTTGAAAAGTATCCCGCAGATCTGATCCTTTCGGGCCATCTTCACGGAGGACAGATAATCCTCCCCCTTGCAGGCCCCGTTTTTGCACCGAATCAAGGTATTTTCCCCGAAAAGACTGAGGGGCTATTCTCTGATGGCAGCTCACAGCTTTATCTTTCAAAGGGTCTTGGAAGCGGAAAGCCTGTGCCGAGGATCAATAATTCTCCGGAAATTACTGTAATTGACGTAGTACCGGGGTGAAAATTTTTCTAATTTGTTGAATTCAGAGAAAATATGTGATATACTGTAGCATACTGTTTTTTCTTTCAAGGAAAGGATAAAAGGAATGATAAATATAGCTATTCTCGGCTTCGGCGTCGTAGGCGGAGGTATAACCGAGGTTATTGAACAGAATAAGAAAGCCCTTAAGGCATACGTGGGCGATGATATATACGTAAAGAAGATACTTGATCTTCGTGAGTTCCCCGATTCTCCTTACGGCGATCGTGTAGTTCACGACGTGAACGAAATAGTCGGCGACCCTGATATCGCTCTTGTCTGCGAGACTATGGGCGGAGTTAACCCTGCGTTTGATTTTTCATGCGCAATGCTCAAGGCAGGCAAGCATATGGTAACTGCAAATAAAGAGCTTGTTGCAAAGAAGGGCCTTGAGCTCACAAGCCTTGCAAAGGAAAACGGAGTTCACTATTTCTTTGAGCCCTCAGTCGGCGGCGGTATTCCCGAGATCCGCTCAATGAGAACCAGCCTTGCGGGAGATACGATCACCGCTATTGACGGTATCCTTAACGGCACAACAAACTATATCCTGACTAGAATGAAGAGAGAGGGCGTTGATTTCACATCCACTCTCAAGGATGCACAGCGTCTCGGCTATGCTGAGGCTAACCCCTCGGCTGACGTTGACGGTCTTGATGCGCAGAGAAAGATAATGATCCTCACCGCAGTAGCAACGGGATATCTTGTGAAAGAAGAAGACGTATACTGTGAAACTATGACAAAGCTCACTCCCGCAGATATCGACGCTGCAAAGAGATGGGGTGGAGCTGTAAAGCTTCTCGGTTCTTCAAGAATAGATGAGGACGAGGCATCTCTCTACGTTGCCCCCTTCTTTGTTCCCGAGTCCTCCCCCCTTGCATTTGTTGAGGACGTTTATAACGCTATCCACGTAACAAGCCCCGTAACCGGCGACGTTATGTACTACGGCCGCGGAGCGGGCAGAATGCCCACAGCAGGCGCCGTTGTTGAGGACGTTGCATCCATTCTCTCAGGCCTTGCGGCAAAGGAGAAGAAGTGCGAGTGGCAGGCAGCGCCCGCGGGATACGTAAAACCCTTCTCTGAGAACACCTTTGCTTATTATATAAGAACAAAGGCAGACTCAAAGCTTGAAGCCCTCGAGGCTGCAGCGCTTTCCTTCGGCGGTATTACGGAGATTCCCGGAACACCTGAGAATGTTTGTGAGTATATCACAGCCGAGATCGAGGAAAAGACAGCTCAGGAGATAATAGGCTCCGGCGCCCTCGGCGAGGTAGAATCCGTGATCAGAATAATGAAATAAGAAAAATGAGCTTTTGCTTTTGCAAAGGCTCATTTTGGCTGTTCGTTAATTTTTAGTTTATCGGGGGGATATATGGCTACAAGATGAGCGAGGACCCAAGCAAGTCCTTCCCCCCGCGGGCGTAAAATTCACCCGGATCTAAAGCTTACGTGCCCACTCTGTCAACGCACGAGGCGTTGACCTAAGGCAGTCCTTCCCCCAAAGATTCGGGGGAAGGGGGACCGCTTGCGGTGGATGAGGGTTTGCTACCCGGGTGCGAACCAAACTATAAGATTCAAGTGCCACGAGGCATAGGAGAATTTACTATTTTAACAAATAAAGGTTAACTTAAATTTGCAGACAGCTCTTGTCCAGATAGCAAACCCTCATC
>JAFQDC010000056.1 GCA_017416205.1 Clostridia bacterium
CAGGGGCCCCTACGACAACAAAGTTGTCGCGGGGAGTGGGTGCGGCGAGTGATATTGCTGCGCAGTGTTATTCGGCTTGTGCCGAGTGATATTTGCTTCGCAAGTTTATGGGCGAATAGAATATCACTGAAGCCGCAAGGCTTTAATATCACTTTCGCAAGGCGAAAATATAACGCTGACGATAGTCAGCATATCACTTAACAAACAAAAAGAAAGAGAAGACTCGTTAATATACGAATCTTCTCTTTTCTGTTGCTCTGTGGGTTTGGGCTACCGCCCAAGTGCATTTGTGCATACAAATGCGATGCCGGTTCTTAACAGAAACAGGTGTGATTACAAATTCTCCGATAAGAACAACACTGTTTCTCTGTCCTTTTTGCTATATGCCTCGCGCCGCAGGTATATCGCACCCAAAAGGTATATCGCAGATCCCGCAAGGGATCTATATCGATTCTGAGTTTCCCGCGGAAACTCAGAATCCTCCTATCGCTCCTGCAAGGAACTGAGCAAATACGTTTGCGTCAACGCCGTTGACGGTGCCGTCACCGTTAACGTCTGCCGCCTTCTGCTCGATCTCTGTGGGAACTGTTCCGCCGGAGAGGATCTGCTTCAGCTGATTTGAGTCCTTACCGTTTATCGCGCCGTCGCCGTTGATATCGCCGAGGGTGTACTCGGGCTCTACCCAATCGGGATCAGCCTCGCCGCATACTGTGCAAGTACCGCCTGAGAACTTATGTCCGAGAGCTTCCTTGACCGTTTCGGAAAGTATCTCGCCGCAAGTCTCGCAGGATTCTCTCTCGTATCCTGCCTCTGTACAGGTGGGCGCCTTTTCGGTTATAACGCTATCGCCGTGACCCGTTGCGGGGATCACCGTAGCCTCAGTGTAGTCGCATCTTGTACAAGCAAGACCCTGATATCCGTCCTCGGTACAAGTAGCGTCTACCTTGCTTTCTGTAAGATTATGACCCTTTGCGCTTACCGTGCCCTGAGAAACCGTATAGTCACAGTATTTGCAAACGTTCAGCTTCTCGCCGTCCTCTGTGCAGGTCGCTGTGATCTCTTCAAGATACACGTGGTTGCCCGTGTCAATATTCTCGTTACATACCGCGCACTTTATATGATGGACCTTATCGCTCTTATACTCATAGAGGTAATGCTCGGGGTCAAGGTGGAAAGCAGTTGTCTCCACCTTCTTTTCAAAGCCGCAGACAGTACACTTCATGATCTCAGAGCCGTTTGTAAGGCAGGTAGCCGCAGTTCCGGATACCTTTTCAAAGGTATCGCCTACAGCGTGGAGAGTGGGGATGATCTCGTCATTCTCAGCTCCGCAAAGGGTGCAGGTACGGCGAAGCGTACCCATCTTAAGGCAGGTAGCTTCCTTTATTACCTTGCCGTCGTCATAGTTGTGGTCGCACTGACCCTCAAGGACAGCCGCTTCTACCTGATGGCCGAGACTCTTGCGGACGGACGCCATAATATCGTATTCGTCCATGTCAGAGTCCCATCCTGCGGTGGAATAGCCGGGGAGAGAGAGGTAATCAACAACGTTGTTGGAGACCTTGCCAACTATGCCCTTGGAGACCTCGTTACCTTTATATTCCTCAAGCATCTTGAGCATCTGATATTCCTCAACGCCGTCGCGCATGATCTCAACGCGGATCGTGCCTACAACGCCGTTAGTTACAAAGAGGGTACCGTGAGCGGGAGCGTAGAAGAGAACGCCCATGCCGTAGATGTTATATCCGTCTGCGTAGGTGTGAACACGTGTGGGCCAGCTTGACTCGGTCCAGTTACCGGTAACGGTCTTGTCGCCGCCTGCCCATTCGTTGGTTGCATAGTAGAGATAACCTGTAATGTCGTTCTGATAGAACTGCCAGAAGAGCATCTTTGTCTGAAGGCCCGTGTTTTCAATAAGGTGGTGGCAGTAGGTGTAGGAATTGCTCGCGCCCGCAAGATATGCCCACATCTTATATGAATCACTTCCCGTCTTTGCCTTCTTTACGGCTATATCGGAGAATACGCGGTCGGGAAATTCGCCGTACATACCGTCCCAGTCGTAGTAGCCGGGATAGTAGAGGTAGTTTCCTGCAGTACCCGTAGAGTACATACCGGAGATAACGCCTGTGAGGGTCCTGATCTTTGATGTTGCATACGTATTGTTATAATCAACCTTGAGAAGCTCCTCGCGGGGAGTGAAGGCGTCAAGGTGAGGACACCATACTCGGCAGGAGTCGGTATCGATCATTGCCTGAGTTGAGTCCATAAGGTCTGCCTGCGCATATGAGGAAAGGGGCTTCTGATAGTAGTAGTAAGGATAGGGATGATTCTGGTGATAGGGAATAACAGTCTGCGGATATTCTCCTCCCCAGTATGCATCAAGAAGCTTGTCTCTTTGTATAACTTCGGTAATGGTGTGGCCTGAATTTGCAGCTCCGCCTGTGCTTTGTATGATGGCATCCTGCTGCTCGCGGCTCATGGGCTCGTCTACTGTGTAGAAATAGAGCTTATCCTTGACAGTGTCCCAAACATCGGAGTTCTTCAGATCGTTGTAGATCGCCGTGTAGCTTGAGTAGTGGAACTCGTTATCCATATAGGAAGGATAATCTGCGGAGCCGTTTCCGTCGTGGCTTACGCGGATAGCGTTAACGCGGGGATTTGTGAGGTAGGGGTTTGTGGATTTGATGGTACCGCCGGGAACGTCCATACCAACGAGGCGGTTTTCAAGGAGATAATCGTAGAACTGCTTGTAGCTTCCGCCGAAGTTCTTGTTGTTCTGGATGATGAAGGCAGACTGGAATGCAGTTTCCTCGGAAAGCTCGAAATCCCAGACGTATGCAAATACGGTGGCAGTCTTGATGATATTGCCTTTTGCATCCTTGATATCCACCTGAGCTGAATACCAGCCGGAGGGGGTATCTGCAGTGGTTCTCAGCTTTATGAGAAATGCCTGACTCTTGCCGCCGTTGAGCTGGAATGCTTCGATGCACCAGAAGGGAGCAAGGGGATCGGGAGTTTCACCCTCGCGGATGATGGTGTTCTCCTCGGTGGAGCCGAGAACGGATGTAGTGTTGAGGTTCTCTGTGGTAACGTACATCTCATAGAGAAGCTCTGTTTTGATCTTATCGCCGTTCTCGTTTGTAAACTGAGAAACCTCGGCGGTAAGACCTGTATGGGTCGTGTCGGAATAGAGAACGAACTGAGCGTTTTCGATCTCATTCTTTGCCATATAGACCGAATAGGTGTCCATTCCCGAGGACGTAGTATCGCTTGTGAACACCTTTTTAAAGGAATGCTCAAACCAAAGGTCGATAGAGGGGTCCTCATAGGGAGCGGTCTGCTTTTGGTAGCTGTCGGCGGGGTCATCCGAGGCGGCGGATGATGAGAACACACCGATGAGAAGCGCTGTAAGCAGAGCTGCGGTCACGACGCAAAGAAATAAATTTTTTAATAGCTTTTTCACAAAAGTATCCTCCTTTTGTTTATTTATCTACAATAATATTAACAAAAACATACAGGTTTGTCAATGTAATCGGATTCAGTCGTATATCCGAATTTAAATAAAAATTTATATCCTTTGATTTCTCCGTGTGCTTTGCCGTTAATTCTTAGGTTGACGGGGGGAAGGACGCAAAGGACTTTTTTGTAAGATTTAAGTAAATGTGTGGCTTCACGCATCCGTGAAGCCGGAGCGGACAAGGTAATAGTAATAAATTGATCGCTAAATGTCCGCGGGCACTCCCAAAAAACTTCAAACTGACAAAGGAATCAAAGGCAAAAGGCTCTGCTAAAGAAAAGACTTCAAAAATGAACGAGCTCATTTTTGAAGTCTTTTCTTGCAGAGGGGGCGCGTAGCGCCGCAGTACTTCGTACTGCAACCTTTTGCTTGCAAGCTTTAACTATACCAATTTTTCGAAAGTTTTTGGCGGGGTGGTGGGGGGCTTTTTCCAAAAAGCCTCCCACATATTCCTCCCCCATAAACCGCAATCTGACAGTGCTCGGGCGGGGCAGGGCAAAAAGCGTTGTGACTTAAGACATCACATCCGTTTTTCAAAGCGGGATATTTTTGAGCTGTTTTAAGCTTTCCGTTTTTGTCGAAAAACCTTTACAAAGGGATGAAAATGTGATATCCTAAACGGGAAGAATTTTAAGCGGCCCCGTGAGACCTGCAAGATCTTTATTTATGCTGTCTTGCCGCGGGCAAGGCTTTTTTTATGAAACGAGGACGGCTATGGAATATAAGGCTCTTTTGATGGATGAAGCGCAAATGATGCGAAGCCTTGCGCGTATCACCCATGAGATAATAGAGAAAAACAAGGGCTGCGACAACATAATGCTTGTTGGCGTAAAACGCCGCGGCATATCCCTTGCCCATATCCTTGCAGAAAACATAAAGAAGTTTGAGGGAGTGGATGTGCCTGTTGGCTACGTTGATATCTCCCTTTACAGAGACGATCTCACAGAAATAGACCCTCAGGCAAAAACAGCGGACTGCCATTTCCCCGAGACTGTGGAGGACAGGACCGTGGTTATCGTTGACGACGTTATCTATACGGGAAGAACCACCCGCGCCGCAATCGAGGCCGTTTTTGCAAAGGGCCGTCCCCGCGCCATACGCCTTGCAGTCCTCATTGACCGCGGCCACCGCGAGCTTCCCATAAAGCCCGATTACGTGGGCAAGAACGTTCCCACCTCCCACGATGAGCGCATATCCGTCAGCGTTGAGGATATTGACGGCTTTTACAGAGTCGTTCTTGAGGACAGAAATAAATAAGTTAACCTTTGCGGCGATGCCGCTTTTCAATAATTTTTTCACGGAGGTAGATTAAGTATGAAGCTTATCTACAATATTCAGGACAAGCCCAGGTTTGGTCAGCGAATCGTTTTCGCGATCCAGCAGCTCCTTGCCATTATGGCGGCAACCCTCGTTGTTCCCATCATTATCGGTAACGATATGAGTCCTGCGGCAGCACTTTTCGGTGCAGGCGTAGGTACACTCGTATACCTTCTCTTCACAAAGTTCAAGAGCCCCGTATTCCTCGGCTCCTCCTTTGCGTTCCTCGGCTCCATGGCAGCGGCCTTCGCAGGCGGCGTTTCCATGTCCCTCGGCTATCTCGGCCTCATCATCGGTGCCGTCGCTGCCGGCCTCGTTTACGTTGTTATCGCTGTCATCGTAAAGTTTGCAGGCGTTAAGTGGATATCCGTTCTTATGCCTGCCGTTGTTATCGGACCTACGGTTGCAATCATCGGTCTTTCCCTTGCAGGAAACGCCATAGGCGATCTTACAAGTCCCGAGTATACAAAATTTTATAACCCCGAAGAGTATACAGTAGTTGAGACTGTATATGCAAACGATGAGCATTCTGTTGTGGAGTTTGTAAATGCAGACGGTAAGACAGTAAACGGTACAGGCTCCTTTGCAGTTATTAATGAAGACGGTACAATTAACGATAAAATCACGGTAAGCGTAAATGATGACGGGTCTTTTACACTTTCCGAGAAGCCCGGAAGCAAGTATATTGCACTTCTTTGCGGTCTTGTAACTCTTGCGGTGGTAATGATTTCATCTACCTTCGGTAAGAAGATGGTAAAGCTCATCCCCTTCATCATCGGTATCGGCGCAGGCTATGCTGTTGCGGCTGTCTTCACGGTTATCGGTATCGCAACAGGAAACGATGCTCTCAGAATCATTGATTTCTCCTACTTCACAAATCTTCTCGTTGACGGTAAGGTAGCTCTTTCCACGTTCCTCACACTTCCCGATTTCACATTCCTTACAGCATTCAAGGGCTTCGGCGAGCTCAGCGCAGCTTATATTACAAAGATCATCGTTGCATACGTTCCCGTTGCATTCGTTGTATTTGCCGAGCACATCGCAGACCATAAGAATATCTCCTCCATTATTGAGAAGGATCTTCTCGAGGAGCCCGGTCTCCACAGAACTCTTCTCGGCGACGGTGTAGGAAGCATGGCAGGCGCATTCTTCGGCGGATGCCCCAACACGACATACGGCGAGTCCGTAGCCTGCGTTGCTATCACAGGTAACGCTTCCGTTATCACTATCCTTTATGCGGCTATCGGAGCTATAGCTATCTCCTTCCTTTCTCCCTTCGTTGCCATCGTTGATTCCATTCCTCCCTGCGTAATGGGCGGCGTTTGCATGGCTCTCTACGGCTTCATCGCAGTAAGCGGTCTTAAGATGATCCAGAAGGTAGACCTTGAGGAGAACCGTAACCTCTTCGTTGTATCTGCTATCCTTATCGCAGGTATCGGCGGTCTTACAGTTAACTTCGGCGCAGTTACTATCACAAATATCGCCTGCGCTCTCATCCTCGGTATCCTTGCAAACCTTATGCTTTCCAGAAAGGCTAAGTAATAAAGACTATAATATAAAAGCTCTGCATCCTTTTCGGAAGCAGAGCTTTTGTGTTTTTTACTTTAAATATTAGCTTATCGAGGACTTGACTATGAAAAAGTCCCGCTTTATTCGTTACTGTAAATTGTTATTTATCTGTGCTGATATACTCTCCGGCAGGGGGAACACGTATTCCGGCCAGCCGTCGGCGGTGTCGTCAATGATCTCGCTTCTCCAGAACCATTCTCCGTCCTTTGCGGCAAGGCTCACCGTTGCCTGAATAAGTCCGTCGGAGCTTGTTTTTGCAAGAGTTGCAAAAACCTCAATATCTTCAAAGGCAAGGGTGCGATCCCTTTCCATATAGTCCATTTTGTAGATATAGTCAACGTCGCTGTCGCTTAGGGTAAGGGGAATAGAATATTCATCCTCGCTGTCATCGGGATATACTATAACGGACCAGGTGTAATTTGAGTCGTCTGCGTAGAAGGAGATCGCCTCCTCTGCCTGTGTGTCAAGGATGAATATATCACCGTCACGGTAGACGAGATCCCATTTGTCGTGGTCAAGAGGGAGATTTTCGTCCTCCTCGTAGTCTACGGAATAGGCAAGATCGTAAAAAAAGATATCCTGATTATATTCAAGGAGCAGGTAGTTTTTTCCTTCATAGGTCAGAGAGTCAGTGTAGGAGTCGCCCTCATCAGATACCTTTTTAAAGGTTCGCCTGTCTCCGTCAAAATCAAGAACTAAGGTGTCGTCACTGCAGCTTATGACCTTTACCCTTGTGACGGTATCCTTTGTCGTTTCATAAAAATCGTAATATATGGTGGCAGTGTCGGGATCGTATGAGTAGCCCTCGCAGAGATCGTCGTCATTAACGGGATTTCCGCAGGCGCAAAAGTATCCGCACTCACCGTCGTCGCTAAAGTAAATGGTCTCCGTGCAGGAGTCAGTGGTCCTTTCCCAATCTGCGTTTACAAAGCTATAAGAGGAAAGGTCAGTGCTATCCGGAGTGCGCTTTTTGCATCCTGTAATACAAGAGCAAATGATAGTAAAGGCCAATAGTATAAAAAACAGCTTTTTCATTATACCTCTCTTTCTGCTACAACAGGAAAATATGCTTCTATATTACGATTATATCATAAGAGCATTGTGTTTGCAATATAAATCCCCGCCGTTGCGGCGGGGATAAAGGATTAAAGGAAAATATACTTAAGGATAAAGAGAACTGCGAGAACGTACATAAGAGGAGTTATCTTCTTTGCCTTGCCTGTGCAGAGGTTGAGGATAACGTAAGAGATGATTCCAAGGCTGATACCCTCGGAAATGCTGTAGAACAGAGGCATTGCGATGATTGCGATATATGCGGGGATAGCCTCTGTAAGATTGTCGTCCTTAAAGCTGATCTCTGTAACTGATGAGAACATCAGAAATCCTACCATTATGAGAGCGGGAGCAGTTGCAAAGGAGGGAATGGTGGTGAAGATAGGCGCAAAGAGCATGGAAAGAAGGAAAAGCACGCCTGTCACAAGAGCTGTGAGACCTGTGCGTCCTCCTGCGGCAACTCCTGAAGCAGACTCAACGAAGGTTGTAACCGTGGATGTTCCGAGAACCGCACCGCTTGAGGTACCGATGGCATCTGCGAGGAGCGCAGGCTTGATCTTAGGAAGACGTCCCTTTTCATCAAGCATACCTGCCTTTGTTGCAACGCCGATAAGGGTTCCCAGGGTGTCAAAGAGGTCAACAAAGAGGAATGCGAAAATAACTACTATGAAATCAAGAATACGGATGGAGCCGAAGTCCACGTTGAAGCACTGTCCGAAGGTGTCACCGAGGGCAGAAAAATCCGCAGAGATGAAGGATGAGGGGATGAGAGAGTAGAATCCTGCCTCGGGGGTGGGAGTGTAAAGTCCTGTGAGCTGGCAGATGATTCCGAGAAGCCAGGTGGCAACGATGCCGATAAGAATGGATCCCTTCACGTTGCGGATATGCATTATAGCTGTGAGAAGAAGACCGATGATTGCAAGAAGGGCACAGATTCCGCTTGTTGTGAAATTCTCTGTGAAATCAGTAATGGTTACAAGAGTTGAGGAGTCAACTGCAAGACCTGCGTTCTGAAGTCCGATAAAGGCGATAAAAAGACCGATACCTACGGAAACGCCGCGTTTCAATGTGAGGGGAATAGAGTTGAATATCGCCTCGCGCACGTTTGTCAGAGAGAGGACGATGAATATAAGTCCCTCAACGAAGACTGCAAGAAGAGCAAACTGCCAGGAGTAGCCCATGCCGAGCACTACGGTGTAGGCAAGGTAAGCGTTGAGACCCATGCCTGCGGAAAGTGCAAAGGGCATATTCGCCATAAACGCCATACAAAGAGTGGCGATAAATGAGGCGAGAGCGGTAGCAAGAAGCACTGCTGTGGGGTTCATTCCCGCATCTGCGAGGATGCTGGGGTTAACGGCAAGGATGTATGCCATTGTCATAAAGGTGGTGATACCTGCCACAACCTCGGTTTTCACGTTGGTGTTGTGGGCTTTGAGCTTAAAGATCTTTTCAAGCATAGACGGGCCGTCCTTTTTCGATATTTTACCTTACCATTATATCATTTTCCATATTTGAATGCAATATAAAATCCCCTCGGATTTTCCGAGGGGATGATAGAATAAAAGATTAAACTGACATTGTATATTGATCACACATTCTGAATGAGAAAAGTGCAGATATTTTCGTAATATCCGATTTATTATCAATTTTGCTTGTTTTGGTCAAAAAATCAAGAATATCAAAAAATAATCCATTAAAGTCAATGCTTTGGCATTCCATGCATTCGGCGTTATATATGTTAAATATTTTTTCTCTGACAGAATCAGGCTCTATATGTAAGTTGGTTGGATTGTAAAGTAAGTAAATGAAGTCTATTTTCTTGTCATATTTTCCATTCAGATAAGCTGTTGCCACACCCAATAGATGACAGATCATCTGCTTAATGTCAAAATGATGTATTTGCGTCTGATCTGAAATAAAATCCACTTCCATTTTTCCGTTACCTTTAGTGGTTATATTGCAGATTAAATTGTTATTGCTGGATTTTGAAATAAAGCAGTATAATTCTTTATATTTATCTGCTATATCTTTGCTTTTTGCGCCGTATGGCTCTCTGCATTTGGCTTCTACGAAAACGCATTTTTCTTTAGTTTCTAAAAAGCCGTCCAGATTGGCGATCCCGCCTATTGTTGTAGGCAGTTTCTTTTCATATAAGAACTCGTTATTAGATTTCATTAGATTATAGATCATTCTGCTTGATGAACCGAAAGAGGCCATTTTAGGAGGATATTTATAATTTCCAATTTGTCTCTCCTCCATTTCTTTTCCTCCGCCTAAGATGTACTGATCATAAGCTTTGCAATAGTGGGTTTTCATATCAGTTTTGAAAGTTTCCCAACTATTGTTTGAGAGGTAGTTTTCGTAAGGATGATCTTCGACGTAATAACAAGATTTAATGTCGGGATTTTCTTTTGTTTCTTGTAGCATTATTGCATGATCCAATGCTTTTTGCATACTTTGTTCTCCACTAAATTAAAAAACTCCTTTTGTTTCTTTTTCACGGTAATATGTCCACAGTCCCTCAAGAGAGAACTTCCTTTTTTCCAAGTTTTCAACATCGTAGCCCTGTATTGGAAGCTCAGACCACTGCAAGCTCTTTTTTGTAAAGCCGCATGCCTCACATTCTTTATACCAGTAATAAAACGCATATTCATTTCCTGTGATATAGATCTTATCACATAAGGTCCCATTTGAAAAGCGGGCAACAAACCGGCGAATATCCGAGAACAGTTCCGATGTATCAGGTCGTTCAAAACCGAGAATGAAGTACTCTCCTGTAGCTGATCCATATTCTATCGTAGAAAGAGCCAGATCATTATCTTCTTCAAAATAACTCGTGACAAGGTTGAAATCATCAGTGCTGTATACGGAAAGCACCGATATATAATCCTTTTTTTGGCGTTCTATATTAAAAAGCAGTTGTCCGTCGGGAGAAAAACAAAAATTATCATCCTGTGAGCCTTTTATTTTTGAAAAGCGAAACTTTTTTATAAGTGAAAGGGTGGAAAGCGAATAGATGCCGAGACGTCCGTCAGTGGTTTTTACTGCGAATATATCACCTTTAGGAGAAAAAGCCGCATGATAAGCATACTTCAGATCCTTGAATTGAGCAAGCTCCGTACCGTCCGATGAATAGACGTACACAGTCTGCCCCGTGCAACCTACGCGATATTTATCGTTTTTTATATAGCTCCAGAAAGAAGGTGAACGCATAGAAATCTCCTGTATGTTTTGATAGTATTAGTTTATCATAACAACTTGCTTGTTTCAATATCATTAATAAAATCCCCTCGGATTTTCCGAGGGGATTCACAAAGGCATAATTATTACATTTCTATAGTCGCAAGATGAGGTCTGTGATCGGAGGAAACTATCTCGGGGATATCAGCATCGAGAACCTTAAGATCAGAGGTCGTAAACACGTAGTCGATCTTTTCGTCGGGAGCGTCCGAGGGATAGCTGAGCTTCGGGGAGCTAAACAGCTCTGCCGTATCGTAAAGGCTGTCGGCGATAGGTCTAAGGATCGGATCGTCGGGATGCATATTGAAGTCGCCCATAAGAACGCAGGACTCCTTCTTCGCATTGGCAAGGACCGTCTTCACTGCGCTTTCGTGCTCGTCGGGATTCAGTCCGAAATGGCTGACAAGAACGCAAAGACCGCCCAAAACGTCAATCTCAGCCTTCAGAACACAGCGTGTCTCGTAATATCCGTCGTAGCCGCGAGGGTCGGGATCGGGAATGATCACAGTTTCTGCAGACTTTAGGGGATAACGGGAAATAAGCGCGTTTCCGTAGGGGTTCACGCCCTCAAAACGGATGGCCTCTGCGAAATAATAATAGGGAAAGCCCAGCTTTTCAGCGAGGATCTTTGCCTGATGGTCATACCCATCGGTTTCGCTTTCGTTTCGCATTTCCTGAAGACCGATTATATCCGCGCCGCATTTTTTAATGGTGTCTGCAATGATATCGTAATCGATCTCTTGTGTTACGTAGTTTAAGCAGTGCTGAGTGTTGTAGCTCATTACCTTGATTTCCATATTATTCCCTTCAAATCATCAGTAGGTTACTGTTAGTGTAGCAGATTATTGTAAAAAAGACAAGGCTTAGAAATTATATTTTTACTGATGCGCTTGGAGGTGGGTTATATAATTGCAGGAACTGAGCCTCCAATGAACGATAGGATCAAGTCAAGGAAGAAAACCAAAAGAGGAACGAATTGAATAATAAATGAAAGGATGCTATGCCCCTTTTTTCTGAGGATAACGGATGCCACGATCCCTGCAACACAAAGAAAAGGAATGATGAGGGCTATGATGCAGAAGATGTTTATTAATGCTATATATGTCGCGTTGGTGGCATCAAGGGTGCTTTCAGATGCCAT
The DNA here is from genome assembly GCA_017416205.1 of Clostridia bacterium. Classification (GTDB taxonomy): domain Bacteria; phylum Bacillota; class Clostridia; order Oscillospirales; family CAG-272; genus Avispirillum. The sequence goes on from JAFQDC010000056.1 coordinate 11,835, forward strand.
CTGTAAAAACAGGCAGAAAACGGAAAGGGGACAGTATAAAACTCCTAAAACAACGTTGAATACAGTACCGATCGTGTCAAGCTTTTTCATGTTTTCACCTTCTTTACGTGTGTATCTATGCTCATTATATCATTTACATAGAATATGTCAATATAATAGCCACCCCACGGTTAGTAGGTTGGTCTTAGGGATAATCCCAACCTACAATGAAATAGATTTGCGATGCAAATCTGTGATATTGGTCTTTCGACGAGTGATATAGGCTTTGCCTATGATATATTTTCTTCGAAAATATCAATGAAAAAAACTACCCGCTGCGATTGCAACGGGTAGTTTTTATTCCTCAACATGCCCTTCGGGCATATATCACATTGCGTTAGCAATATATCACATTTCCCTCGGGAAATATATCACTTTCCCGCAAGGGAAAATATCAC
>JAFQDC010000057.1 GCA_017416205.1 Clostridia bacterium
TATAAAGATAACAAGATCTTTTGCTTTAACTCTGGAAATACTATTTTTTTGAGTTTTTAGATACTGCATCGGTGACACCTTCCCCCGAATCATGGGGGAAGGACTAACTTGGGCCCTCGCTCATGCTGTAGCCGTAACGCAAACTTTAAATCGCCCGTCAAACCATAATTTAGCGACTTGAAGTTTTCCAAATAATCATCACATATTGATAAGATTATATATCCCTCCGGTGATAAGGAGGCCGACCCATCCCACAAGCCAGATAGCCGCTGCTCCAACGATCGTTACTGCCGCACTTTTAATTGTCTTTTTCATAATATACTCCAATCTGCCGCTTAAGCGGCTCTTTTATTTTCTGACTTAATTATACGGGTGGCATTGTACCTTAAACAGGACTTTTGGCGTGTATTTACCACATCATTGTCCTTTAATCGGTACAATTGCCTTTACAAATGAGAAGATATGTGATATAATCAGAAAAAAGGAGGGAGCTTATGGCAAAGACCTATGATGAAAAGCTGAAGCTTTTGTATATATTAAAAATACTCCGCGAGGAGACGGATGCAGATCACAGAATATTCGTTCCCGAAATAATCAAAAGACTTGAGTCTCTTGGCATTGTTGCAGAGAGAAAAAGCATATACCGCGACCTTGAGGTGCTGGAGTCCTACGGATTTGACGTGCTTCACGATCGCTCAGGCTGCGCCCTTGTGAGCCGCGAATTTGAGCTTTCGGAGCTTAAGATACTTGTTGATGCTGTGCAGGCTTCCCGATTTATTACGGGAAAGCGCCGTCAGGAGCTGACTGAAAAGCTTGCATCCCTTGCAGGCCGCCATCAGGCAAAACAGCTGAAAAGATACGTCAGAGTTGAGGATACGGACTCAGAACAGAGCCGATCCATTCTCACAAACGTTGACTGGATACACAGCGCTATGACCGATAACGCTCAGATACGCTTTCAGTATTTTGATTGGACTCCCGAAAAGGAGCGCTTACTTCGCCACGACGGCAAGGTATACGAGCTGAGCCCCTGGGGACTTATTTGGAATAACGAAAACTATTATATGCTGGCATATGACCCCGACATAAAAACGATCCGCCATTTTCGCGTTGATAAAATGGCAAACATAAGAAAGAGCGACAAGGCGAGAGAGGGCTACGATACCTACAGCCGCTTTGATTTTTCAAAATATTCCTCAAAGCTTTTCGGAATGTTTTCCGGCGAGGAATGCACGGTGACACTCAGATGCGAAAACAGCCTTGCAGGCTCAGTTATCGACCGCTTCGGCAGGGGAGTATCCATTTTTCCCGGTAAGGACGGATATTTTGACTTCTCCGCGCCTGTCATAGTCTCTCAGAATTTCTATTCCTGGGTGCTTCAGTTTGGAAAAAGGATGGAGATAATCGCTCCCGTATCCGTGCGCGACGGAATGAGGGATATGCTCTTTGAGATAGGAGGACTTTACAAATGAGAATAACCACACTTTGCTATATTACCTGCAGGGGAAAGACTCTGATGCTTTACCGCAACAAAAAGGAGAACGACGAAAATGCGGGGAAATGGGTAGGCATTGGCGGAAAGCTTGAGGCGGGCGAGTCTCCGGAGGATTGCCTTATTAGAGAAGTGAGAGAGGAATGCGGCATCACACTCTCATCCTATAAATTTTGCGGCATCGTCACATTCGTTTCCGATATCTGGGGAACTGAGTATATGTGCCTCTATACTGCCGAGTGCGAGAGTCGGGATGTTGCCGACTGCACGGAGGGCGAGCTTTACTGGATAGATAACGAAAAGGTCTCCTCCCTTCCTATGTGGGAGGGCGACAGGATATTCTTCGAGCTTATGGAAAAGGGAGAGCCCTTCTTCTCCCTAAAGCTTGTTTACAAGGGAGATGACCTTGCAGAGGCTTATCTCAACGGAAAGAAGTACGAATAAATTGATAGCATCGTCTGATTGACACAAAAACAACGGAGCCAGCTCTCTACGAGCTGGCTCCGTTGTTTTCTGTATAAATAAAAGTGCCCGGCTTCTTTCGAAGCCGGGCTATGGGGAAACATATAAGCCGGGTTCTGTACGGCTCGCGCCGCAGCTGCCATCTATCTCGAATACACATTGCTGTGCATCTCCAGCCACCCGCAGAACTGTGTCGGGCAAACACAGACGAAAGTCTGTCTGCATACGGTGTTGCACCGGATAGGGTTTACATTTGCACACAGTTGCCTGTCGTGCCGGTGAGCTCTTACCTCGCCTTTCCATCCTTACTCCGTTTTTGCTTGCGCAAAAACGGGGCGGTCTATTTCTGTTGCACTTTCCCGGAGGTCTCCCTCGGCGGACGTTATCCGTTATCCTGCCCTGTAGTGCCCGGACTTTCCTCACTCTAATACCTTTCGGCACCATAGAGCGCGGCAGCCCAATTTCCCATATGTATTTTAATTTATAAGATCCGATCTGTCAAGCTTTTTATCGTCTTTCTTTTTAAAAGAAAAACCGTTTCCGTTCACCTCACTGACGCGGGTGACGATCATGAACGCATCGGGATCAACGTCAAGAATAAGGCGCTTTGCACGGGCAAGCTGACGTGTTGAGATGATGGACATTACCATCTCACAAGGCTCGCCGGAAAGGCCCTTTCTGGAGGAAATAAGAGTCATACCGCGGCGCATATCCGTAAGGATAGCCGCCCGTACCTCCTCCATATTGTTGCTGATGACGGAGATCTGTATTTTTTCGTTGCCCATTACCATTACCTGGTTGACTACGAAGGAATTGATGACGATCATAACGATACCGTAAAGGATCATTGTAAGATCGCTCTTGATCAACTGAGTTGCAATGATCACAACATCAAAGCAAAGAAGTGTGGTACCAACAGGAGCGCCCGTCAGCTTATTGATAACCAGGGGAGGAATATCCATGCCTCCGGTGGAAGCACCTGTTCTTGCTACTATTCCGATGGAAACGCCGATAAGAAGACCTGACGTTGCGGCGTTGAGGATAAGGTCATCGGGAATAAGTGTGTAATTTTCAAATATCTTCTCGAAAAGACCGAGGAAGAAAGGATAAAGAACTGTGCTTGCCGCAGTTGTGATAGCAAATTTCTTACCGAGAACGACAGCGCCAAGAACGAACAGTGCCGCATTGATCACAAATACGATATAAGAGACCTCTATAGGCCAGGAATCGGGAATAAACTTATCAAGGAAAATAGATATACCCGTAACACCGCCAACAACGATGCCTGAGGGCATAACGAATGCTGCTACGGCAAAGGCGTAGAGAGCATTTCCAAGAACCAAAATAGCTGAGTTGAGAAGCGCCATAAACACTTTTCTCTTTTTAATAACAGGTCTTTTCATAATTCCCCTTATAATAATTATATACTGTACAATAAATATACCACTACCGTAAGTTTTTGTCAATGATTGTTGTATGGGATTTTTTCAAAACAGTTTTCTTCTCGTCACGGTTTTGTTTATTTCGCAGCCTTCATGATTTATCCTATTGATAAAAAAGGAGAGTAAACATGAAAAGACAAATACTTTTATTCCTTGCGCTGACCATATCAGCCCTTGCAATATGCTCGTGTCAATCCAAAAATGAAAAAACAAAAGAAGAGAATACATGTCAGGATCCCGATCGCTTTCTGATAATTCACAGTGAAATGTCTCAGGACAGACAGATCGCTGACGATGTAGCGTCAATGCTTTTGAAGGACGGGCACGAGGTAGAACTCCGTGAAAATATTTCTGAAGAAACTGTAAAGATGTCAAATATAAAAGCCGTCATAAGCGTAGGCCGAAGTGAAACGGTGTATCTTTTGGGAAAAGATACTAAGATTCCTCACCTATACTGTATTACCGACGGCGGTGTCGCCCCGGATACGGACAGAAAGGGGATCGCACCAACAATAGAAAGTGCCAGTCTTGCTGATGCAGCCATGATACTGTTGCCGAATGCGGAAGATTTTTCCATTATATCAAATGCCGAAGGCGCATCAGATGTTCAGGATGCCTGCGATCTCTTTGACAGGACCGGGATGGACTATACAGTTGAAAGCCTTGAAGGACGTATATACGGAGAGGTTCTTCTTTCCTGTCTTGAATCTGATACGGATGCCCTTCTCCTTCCTCCGGGAAGCTGTGGAAGCAAGAATTCAAGCGCCTTTTCTCTTCCCTACATTCCCGAAAGCTACGTACCTGTCATTGCAGTAGGCATAGAAGACCCGCTGAACGGGGCACTTGCAACGTTTTGTATCGATCCTGAGCCAATGGCAAAAGCACTTTACTCTCTTATAAACAGCGAAGTATACGGATATCCCGTTTCAGTTCCCGAAAGCTTCTACGTTCTTTTCATAAATAAAGCCCGCGCGGTCTCTCTCGATGAAAGAGCGAAAAAAAATATTTCCGAGCTTTATAACGTTATATGGATCGAATAAAATACTAAAAAGCCATAGCGACATAAAAATCGCTATGGCTTTCCTTATTCTGCATTTCCAGTTTCAGTATCGGTACTGTTTTCTTCTGCTTCTTCTCTCGTAATAAGGTAAGAGCTTATTGCGTAGACCGTTTGGCCGTTATACTCAAGTCGGGACCAGCCGTTTGTGTGAATTCCCGTGCGGCGCACGTATTCGCCCCTTGGCAGTGCATAAACTACCTCGCTGTCCTTTGTGGTGGGGGCTGTTCTGAGATTCGTCAGCTCCTTTGCGGTCACTTCCTCAGAAACCTCGCGAAAGCCTTCTGCGGAGGGCGGAGCGGTATCGGTTTCGACCTTTTCCGTATCAGCAGTGAGGGTCGTTGTAAGATAGCTGGTTACCGCATATACCTGGCGGCCTTCATATACGAGCCTTGACCAGCCCTTATCGCTTATGGCAGTTCTTTCGAGAAAATCTCCCTTTTTAAGCTGTCCCACAACCTCTGAGGACGTGGTGGGAAGAGCTCTCAGATTTACAAGCTCCTTTGCCGTGACGCTGTCGGACACTCCGGAAAAGGTGTTTCCCGAAACTATATCCTGATCAACTGCTTCGTTTTTATGACTGAGATCCGTAGTCAGATAGCTTGATATTGCATAAACGGTGGCCCCGTTAAAGCTGAGCTTTGACCAGCCATTTGAGCCTATACCGATACGCGTTGCGATCTCGCCGTTTTTCAGCGTACCGAGAATATCGCTTTTTGTCGTTGCGCTACTCCTCAGATTTACTATATCCTTGGCTGTGACCTTTTCATTTACAGGTGTATATAGCTTTTCCTCATCCGTCAAGGGCGCGGGAGCCTTTGGGGGAGTCTTTGCAGGATCCTTTGCGGCCTTCTCCTCGACTGTGAAATAGCAGACTGCCATATCGACGTTGCCCTCGATTCCGTCAACCCTTCCCATATTTGTATACTGCCATGCGGCAAATGATCTGTTATGATCGGGAGTATCCTTTTCGGGGTAGGTGACAGCGGGGTACTGAGCTACCCATATCTTATAGGTGCGGTCTATTCTTTCAATTTGCCAGTATGCGTTATCGGAAAGCTCGTTTTTGGCGCCGTAAAGCATTGCCCCATATCCTGCATCCTCAACGGTCTTCAAGAAGGCAAGAGCGTTATCGGTCCTTTCTTCGGCAGAAAGAAGATACATACGGCTGCTCGGAGCCTTGAATCCCTCGCAATCGTATACAATAGGATAGGATATTCCATATCCCTTTACAGCTTTAAGAGTCCACAAGGCTTCCTCCCGTGCTTCCTCCTCGTTTATTGCTGTTGAAAAGAAATAAACTCCGATGAGAAGGCCTGCATCCCTGGCGTTCTGAATATTATAGTCTGCGTTTTCGTCTCTGTAAAGCTTTCCGTTTTCTCCGCGGTAGCCAATACGGATGTATGCAAAATCAATCCCCGATGCGCTGACCTTTTTCCAGTCGATCTTGCCCTGCCATTTGGACACGTCAATACCGTTTGACCTTTTTGATACGGGAGGAACGTTCTGTATTTCAACCGTTGCGCCCTCTTCCTTTTCGGATTCCGTATTCTCAGGGTCAAGCTCTGCATCTCCCGTGAGATCTATATCTATGTGACTGTCATCGACTTTTTGGACTTCATTTTCCTCAGTCGTTTCATCATCAGGCTTTACAGGATCCTTTTCGCTGTCATCGGGCGTTATCGCAAGAATAACGATGCCGACGATAATGGCAACAGAAAGAATAAGGATGGCCGCCGCGATCAGCAGCGTTTTTCTGTTAAGGTTTTCGAAGATATCTTTCATCAGCCTTCTCCTCTCATAGGGTATAGGGAGAGTATAGCATAGAAATGTTAATATTTCAAGACAGCCGTAAATCTCTCTCACAGGTTAATATTGTCCTTCTTTCTATAAAAGAAAGAAAACCGCCGCGGCGGTTTTCAACAACAATTATTCATTCTTCATTATTCATTTTTCATTTTACTTACAAAAAGCCTCCCGAGGTCGGGAGGAGTTTGTTATTTTAAGTTCAGAAAGAAATCGTCAAATGAACAATTATAAATTTCCCTTAAAGCTACTATAACACTTGCGCGTATATTCAGTTCGCCTGCTTCGTACTTTGCGTAAGTGGTCCTGCCTATATCGCATCCCCTTCTCTGAAGCTCTGCGCACAGCTTTTCCTGAGAAAGCCCCGCATTATTCCGAAGTCTTCTCAGATTATCGCCCATATTCAAATCTCTGCGAATTTTTTGTTCCATTATAGTATCCTTCACATCGTTTTTGACCAGTATTGGTTGCAACTGTATGTATTGTATGCTATAATTCAATCGAATGTTGTCCGCTATATTGGTCAAGAATAGGGGGATATATGAAAAGCTGTATTTTTTTCGGTCACAGAACAGTAACACAGAATATCAGAGATGAGCTTTTTTCTCAAATAAGTTATCTTATTGAGAGCTGCGGAGTGGATACCTTTTGGGTTGGACATCAAGGCAGTTTTGATGAAACTGTTATAAGCGTACTTGAGAGCATCAAGAAAGTATATACATGTATTTCATGCACAATTGTAATTGCTAATTTAAGAGATCTGAACAAAAAATGCGTATATGAGTTGGATACGATATTTCCTGAAGAATTAGAAGGAAGTATTCCTCGTTTTGCTATAGACAAAAGAAACAGATGGATGATAGAACGGTCAGATTTTGCAATTACTTACGTTATGCGTGACGGCGGCGCACAAAAATATAAGGATATACTTTTAAAAAAGAATAAAACTGTTATTGAAATATCCAAATAAAAAAGAAAACCGCCGCAGCGGTTTTCAACAACAATTCTTCATTCTTCATTATTCATTGAAAAAGCCTCCCGAGATCGGGAGGCTTTTTTATATCTTACTTAAGCTGTCCTGCAAGGATATCCTTTGCCGCAGCAAGTGCTTCGGAAAGCTTTGAAATATCCTTACCGCCGCTCATTGCAGAGTCGGGACGTCCGCCGCCCTTGCCGCCTGTAACCTGAGCAACAGCGCCAACAAGCTTGCCTGCGTGTGCGCCTGCCTTGACTGCATCAGGGCCTGCTGCTGCTATAAAGTTCAGCTTCTGTCCGTCGCAGATAGCGAGAACGATAACGAGAGAAGCATCCTTATCGCGAAGCTTGTCGCAAAGAGCTCTTGCGGCATCAACGCCGGTAGCACCAAGGTCTGCCGTTGCCAGCTTTACTGCTCCCACAGCCTCAGCGCCTGCGAGAATATCGTCAAGCTTGCCGGAAGCGAGCTTTGAGTTAAGGCTATCGATCTCCTTTTTCTGCTTTGAGATCTCATCGGAGAGCTGATGTGCGCGGTGGGGCATATCGTTTGCATTTGCTGCCTTGAGAGCCTGAGCTGTTTCCTTGATGAGAGCTTCTCTCTCTTCAAGAAGCTTGAGCACTCCCGTACCTGTAACCGCCTCAATACGGCGGATTCCTGCAGCAACGCCGGACTCGGAAATGATACGGAAAAGGCCGAGGTTTGCAGTGTTCTCCGCGTGAGTACCGCCGCAAAGCTCAACGGAATAGTCGCCCATCTTTACCATACGGACAGTCTTTCCGTACTTCTCACCAAAGAGCGCCATAGCGCCTGCAGCGCGGGCGGATTCGATATCAGTTTCAACAGTTTCAACGGGGATAGAGGCGAAGATCTGCGCGTTTACCTCGTCCTCAACTGCCTTCAGCTCCTCGGGAGTAACTGCGGAGTAGTGGTTAAAGTCAAAGCGCGCGCGGGACTCGTCAACGTAAGAGCCTGCCTGCTCAACGTGGTTGCCGAGAACCTTACGGAGAGCTGCCTGAAGAAGGTGAACGGAAGAGTGATTTCTCTTGATCTGAGCTCTTCTTGCAGCGCAAACGCCTGCAGATACAGTATCGCCTACCTTGATCTCGCCGGAAGCGATCTCACAAACGTGAATATATACGCCGTCAGTCTTCTTTGTATCTGTAACGTTTACGTCAAGGTCGCCGTTCCAGATCTTACCGCAATCGCCTACCTGACCGCCGCCCTCGCCGTAGAAGGGAGTCTTATCAAGAATGATGGAAACCTCGCCTTCGTTAGCGGAGTCAATAGCCTCGCCGTCAGCAATGATTGCAAGGACCTTTGCGCCCTCGGTAACGTTTTCTGTATATCCTGTAAAGTTGGTCTTTTCCATAGAGGAGATAAGCTCGCTCTTAGCGCTGTCCCAGCTTGAAAGATCGGCTCTTGCCTCTCTTGCGCGAACCTTCTGCTCCTGCATGAGAGAAGCGAAGCGGTCGTTGTCGATTGTAAGACCGTTTTCCTCTGCGATCTCTGCTGTAAGGTCAATGGGGAATCCGAAGGTATCGTAAAGCTTGAAGGCATCGTCGCCGGAAAGTGTTGTATTGCCCGCAGCCTTTGCATCTGCAATAAAGCCTGTGAGAATATTGAGACCTGCGTCAATGGTAGCCTGGAATCTTTCTTCTTCAAGAGAGATGATCTTCTTGATGTAGTCCTGCTTAGCTACAAGCTCAGGGTAAGCGCCGCCGGACTCGCCGATAGCAACGTCGCAAAGCTTTGTGAGGAATGAGCCCTCAATGCCGAGGAGCTTTCCGTGGCGTGCAGCTCTACGGAGAAGTCTGCGGAGAACGTAGCCGCGGCCCTCGTTTGATACCTGAACGCCGTCGCAGATCATAAATGTTGCGCTTCTGATGTGGTCTGTGATAACACGAACGGAGATATCAGCCTTTGCGTCCTTACCGTACTCGATACCTGCAATGGAGCAAACAGTATCAAGGATCTTTCTGATGGTGTCTACCTCAAAGAGGTTATCAACGTCCTGCATTACGCAGGCAAGTCTCTCAAGACCCATACCTGTGTCGATATTCTTTGTAGCAAGCTCTGTATAGTTGCCCTCTCCGTCGTTATTGAACTGGGAGAATACGTTGTTCCAGATCTCGATAAAGCGGTCGCACTCGCAGCCGGGATAGCAGTTGGGGTTATCACAGGCATACTTGTCGCCGCGGTCAAAATATATCTCGGAGCAGGGACCGCAGGGGCCTGAACCGTGCTCCCAGAAGTTATCAGCCTTGCCCATGCGAACGATGCGCTCAGCGGGAACGCCGATCTTTTTATTCCAGATCTCGAAGGCCTCGTCGTCCTGCTCGTAGATGGAGGGATAGAGACGGTCTGCGGGGATCTCGAGAGTCTTTGTGAGGAATTCCCAGCTCCACTCGATAGCTTCGTTCTTGAAGTAATCGCCGAAGGAGAAGTTACCCAGCATTTCGAAGAAGGTACCGTGACGTGCAGTTTTACCTACGTTGTCAATATCACCTGTTCTGATGCACTTCTGGCAGGTGCACACACGGTGATGGGGGGGCTCTTCCTCGCCGGTAAAGTACTTCTTCATAGGAGCCATACCGGAGTTGATGAGGAGGAGGGATTTATCGTTTACGGGGATAAGAGAGAAGCTTTTAAGTCTCAGATGGTCCTTGGACTCAAAGAAAGAGAGATAAGCTTCGCGAAGATCGTTAAGAGATGTCCACTTCATAATTATCATTCCTTATAGTTTTCAGCGCTACTGCGCCATTTTATTATTACAGATAATTATAACACCGAGAAAAAGGTGTGTCAATAATTTTCTCTTTTAAGTTGAAAATAAGGAACAGGAAAATTAGGGTACACAAACAAAAAGCCTTACGAGTATTCCTCGTAAGGTTTTCTGTCATATACTAAATAGATCACTCAACACAAATAACCACCGAAGGCTCGGACCAGTTTGCGTGGCACGTTCAGTCTTCCCGATTTGGAGGAAAATTTTCGCTTTTGAAATGCCTTTTCAGTATTTCTTTTGCCTTGCATACGGACATCTCTTGCACAGCTCTTCCGTCACCCTTCTTCTTTCAAGTGAGGTCTTCAGTGCCGTTGCCCTCTCTCCCGAAAGGATATCCGAAAGATCACTTTCAAATATGTTTCCAAGGGGAACAGCCCCGTCAGCATCAAGACAGCAGGGGACTACGGTACCGTTTGAAAGCACACCGATCTGATCGCGAAGGCCGTAGCAGGTATGGTCGCATCCAAGCTCCTCGCCATCAATATCGGGCCAATCAAATTTCTCTCCCCATTCGAGGAATACTTTATCAGAGAGCTTGTATCCTGAGTATACCTCTTTCCACTCATCGGTGAAAGCAGCCTTTATTTTATCAAGGATATAAGCGTTTTTTTCGTCAAGACCTCCGAGATTCCAAAGGCGCATAACGGATATGATGCCTCTCTCCGATGCCCTCCTGCAGAAGTCAAAGCAATCCGAAAGGTAGCTTTCAATGGATATTCCCATTTGGTTTGCCTCGTAGGCGTGGAGAGATATGCTGACCTTGTGGAGAGCGGGAGACGATAATAGTATATCCTCTCTCTTTTTCAAGAGAGTACCGTTTGTGGTAATGATGACCTTGAAGCCGAGATCGTTGGCGATCTCAAAAAATCGGGAAAGGGACGGGTGCAATAAAGGCTCACCCATCAGGTGAAAATAAAGGTAGGAGCAGTGAGGTCTTATCTTTTCTGCCGCCGCTTTAAATTCTGCTTCCGTGAGATACTTTATATCTCTTTTCGTGCCGTGGCAAAAGCTGCAGGAAAGATTGCAGGCATTGGTTATTTCAAGATAAGCTTTTTTCAGCATCAGAGTATGTCTTTCTTTCTGTATTTCAAAAACGCAAGAACGATTCCGCCTGCGGTGAGTACGGCGCCCACCGCAACGTATTTCCAGTCAAGGGACACGTTTTCAACGATATATGCTCCCTCTGTATAGGTAAAGGGAGTTATCCATTTGAGAAATTCAAGCTCGTTTGTGATATTTGCAAGAATACTCAGAAAATACAGAGCCATTGCAAGGCCGATGCCGATACCTATTCCCTTTGAACGGATGGCGGCTGAAAGGCCGAATGTTACACAGGCGATCTCCACCTGCAAAATAAGATAGGAGAGAAGGAGCAAAAACACCTTTTTGCCATCCGGCTCCTCGCCGATAATAAGTATACCAAGGGCAGTAATCACGCCAACTGCAAGGTTAAGAATAAGGATCTGGGTAAGAAGTGCCGTGAGCTTTGAGAATACCACGCCCGTGCGTGAAATGGGATGGGTAAGCAGAAACTCCGCGGTTTTATCCTTTTCCTCCTTGGAAAGGGCAGAAATACCCATAAGAGCGGCAAAGATCGCGCCGCCTATGCCCATGACCTCGCCGCATTCAACGGCAAAGAAGCCGAGAAAATCTCCGAATCCAAGCTGATCCATACCGAAAGCCTCGGAGAAGGCGCCCATATTGGCAAACATCTCACTCATCTCATCCATCTGAGACCCAACCTCGGGATAGATGAGAATACAAATTAAGATCATAAATGAAAGAGCCGCACTCCAGATAATAAGAGAAAGGCGTCCTCTTTTCAGTTCGTGAAGATAAAGAGTCATTACTTCGCGCCTCCTTCCTTTACGTAGTAGTGCATAAAGACCTCTTCGAGATCGGGGTCTGAGATATTTACGTCTGAAAATTCAAGACCGGAAAGAACAGAAAGAAGCTCCTTCGGGGGAGCAGAATAGAGAAAACGCACATTTTCTCCCTCTCTCTTTATATCTCGGGCGCCATCAAGATCGATCTCGCCCTTAAAGCCTGAAAGGCTTACCTTTTTCACGCCCGTATGACCGAGAGCGCGGACAGAGTCGCAAGCGATGACCTCACCGTTTCTGATTATTGCGGCGCTGCGACAATGTCTTCCCACCTCGGAAAGCACGTGGGATGAAAGGAATACCGTCATTCCCTCCCGGTTCTTTTCCTCAAGAATGTTGAAAAACTCTCTTTGCATCAAAGGGTCAAGGCCGCTTGTGGGCTCGTCAAGGATGCAAAGATCGGGGGAGTGCTGCAAGGCGCAAACGATACCCACCTTTTTACGGTTTCCGAAGGATAGAGCCTCAACCTTTTTGTTTTTATCAAGGTCAAGGCGCTCGCAGAGCTCTTCGGCTGCCTTTTTGCAGTCTTTTTTTCTCAGCTTTGCAGAAAGCTCGATGACTTCCCGAACCCTCATGCCGCTGTAGAATATGGTATCCGATGGCATATAGCCAACTCGGGTGAGTATCTTTTCTTTTTCGCGGGCAGCGTCAAGTCCGAAAACACGTGCTTCTCCCCCGTCCTTTTCAATAAGGCCGAGAAGAGTGCGTATGGTGGTGCTTTTTCCCGCACCGTTGGGGCCGATAAATCCGAAAAAGTCTCCCTCTTCAACAGAAAATGAAACTCCGTCAATGCCGCGAACAGATCTGTAATATTTTTTCAGGTCACAGGTTTCAATAGCCTTCATAAGCTGCCCTGCCTTTCATTTTTATATATTAATTATATTATCTCAAATCGCCCCTGTCAACGGACAGTCTGCCTTTTTTGTCCCACCGTTGGTTGATTCTTAAAATATATAGTCAGATCGACCACACAAACAAGGCTTTACGTCATAACCCCATTCAAAATTTTGCTTTTTTATGGATTTTATAAAAAAGCTGTGATATAATCAAATCGGATATATTGTTCGGAAGAATAATCTTAAAAAAGAAAGGACGATACCATGACACTCCAGGAAATCCTTGCGGATATCAAATCCCCGAGAAAAAAGAAGGTCATTCTTGACACGGACACCTACAACGAGGTGGACGACCAGTTTGCCCTTGCATATTGCTATCTTTCCGATAAGATAGACCTGCTTTCAGTCAATGCAGCCCCCTTCCATAACGAGAAATGCTCAAGCTTTGCCGAGGGTATGGAGATGAGCTACAACGAGATCCACAAGATCCTCGCTCTCACAGATCCCGATTACAAGACCCCCGTATTCCGCGGAAGCTGTGAGCGTATCACAGATACGGGCACATACGTTGAAAGTCCCGCCTGCGACAATATTATCAAGACAGTTCACGAGTCTGATGAGCCCATTTACGTATGCGCCATCGGATGCTGCACCAATATTGCAAGCGCTATTATGAAGGACCCCTCCATCGTTGAGAATATGATCTTCGTATGGCTCGGCGCAAATGAGCTTAAGATGGATCACTCTCACGAGTTCAATCTTTCACAGGACGTCAGAGCAGGTCAGCATATCGTTAACAATCCTGACCTTAAGCTTCTTCTTTGCCCTGCATGGTGCGTAACAGGCTCTCTTACCGCAGATATCAATATGATATGGGACCTTAAGGGACACAACGCTCTTTGCGATTATCTTGCCGCAAACGTTGAAGGTTGCTACGAGCAGGCAGGAAAGCCCGAGGGCTGGCTCCGTATCATCTGGGATATCGGCCTTCCCGCCCTTATCGATTGCCCTGAGTGCGCAACAATCAAGACCATAACGTCTCCCGTTCTTACAGACGATATGCGTCACGGAATCGACTCCACACGCCATAATATTCTTTATCTTGATGCTCTTGATAAAAATTTGGTGTTTGAGCGTACATGGAGCATTCTCAAATCCTGTAAATAAAGCATAAAAAAATTGGCTGTTGCTTTTGCAACAGCCAATTTTTCAGCTTGTCGATAAAGGTATCGACAAGCTGACTTCGGGCTGTCGAAAAGGATGAAGAAGCCGTGAATTGTCCGTCGTCGGCGTACAAAGGTACGACAGAGAGACAATTCGCGGCTAAAAAGCCGCATTTAACAATGAAATCCGCCGAAATAATCGGCGGATTTCTACTTTTTTACTGCGTTTTCACTTAACTAAATACTATATGTTTTGCGGCTTTTGTTCTGCGCCTTTTTCGATAGTCTGTTTTTTATGTTATTAAATTACTGAGCAGCAGTTACGATTGCATCAAACTTCTCGGGAACGAGAGATGCGCCGCCAATAAGTCCGCCGTCTACGTGATACTTGGAAAGAAGCTCAGCAGCGTTCTGATCGTTCATGCTTCCGCCGTACTGAATTGTTGTAGCCTCAGCAACGTCGTTGCCGTAAAGCTTTGCGATCGTTGCACGAATAACGCCGCAAGTCTCGTCAGCCTGCTCGGGAGTAGCAGTAAGACCTGTACCGATAGCCCATACAGGCTCGTATGCGATGATAACGTTCTTCATATCCTCAGCAGAAATGCCTGCAAGGTCAAGCTTTGTCTGCATAGAAACTACTTCGTCGGTAATTCCTGCAAGTCTCTCGTCTCTTACCTCACCAAGGCAGAGAAGAACCTTAAGGCCTGCAGCAAGAGCTGCCTTTGTTCTCTTGTTTACAGTCTCGTCTGTCTCGCCGAAGTACTGTCTTCTCTCGGAGTGACCTATAACTACGTACTCAACGCCGCACTCAACGAGCATTGCAGCGGAGATCTCGCCTGTGAACGCGCCCTTAGCCTCGAAGTGAACGTTCTGAGCACCGATCTTAACGTTTGTGCCCTTTGCAGCCTCAACTGCAGCTGCGATATCAACGAAAGGAACGCAGAGAACTACCTCGCATCCGTTCTTGCCCTCAACAAGCTCTGCTGTCTTCTTAACAGCAACTGCTGCCTCAGAGGGAGTCATATTCATTTTCCAGTTACCGGCAATGATTGCCTTACGTGTAGCCTTGTTCATTTTATTATACCTCTTTTCGATTATTTATTAAAATGCGGGTGGTTTATCGCCACCCGCATAAAGTCTTAATTACTTGTCCTGGAGGCAAGCGATACCGGGAAGCTCAAGACCCTCGAGGAACTCGAGAGATGCGCCGCCACCGGTGGAGATGTGAGTCATCTTATCAGCAAAGCCGAGCTTTGCAACTGCTGCAGCAGAGTCACCGCCGCCGATGATGGAGATAGCGCCGGAATCAGCAACTGCCTTAGCTACAGCCTCTGTACCGCCTGCAAAGTTCTTCCACTCGGAAACGCCCATAGGTCCGTTCCAAACTACTGTACCTGCGCCACAGATAGCGTCAGCATAGAGCTTACGTGTCTCTTCGCCGATGTCAAGACCCATCCAGCCGTCGGGAATGTTATCAGACTTAACGTACTGGTGCTCTGTGTTCTCGTCGTATTCCTTACCGATAACGTTGTCAATGGGGAGAAGGAACTTAACGCCCTTAGCCTCAGCCTTTTCAACGAGCTCCTTAGCAAGCTCGATCTTATCCTCTTCGCAGATGGATGTACCGATCTCGTAGCCGAATGCCTTGAAGAATGTGTAAGCCATACCTCCGCCGATGATGAGTGTATCAACCTTCTCGATGAGGTTGTTGATTACGCCGATCTTATCGGAAACCTTAGCGCCGCCGAGAATAGCAACGAAGGGACGAGCGGGGTTCTCAAGAGCCTTACCCATAATGGAGATCTCTTTGTTGATGAGGTAGCCGCAAACTGCAGGGAGATAATCAGCAACGCCTGCTGTGGAAGCGTGAGCTCTGTGAGCTGCGCCAAAAGCGTCGTTTACGAAGATCTCTGCCATGGAAGCGAGCTCCTTTGCAAACTCAGGATCGTTCTTTGTCTCTTCCTTGTGGAAGCGAACGTTCTCGATAAGGAGGACTTCGCCGTCCTTAAGAGCTACAGCCTTAGCCTTTGCATCTTCGCCGATAACATCCTTTGCCATTGCTACTTCGATGCCGAGATACTCGGAAAGCTTAGCAGCAACGGGAGCAAGAGAGAATTCCATCTTGAATTCGCCCTTAGGTCTGCCCATATGAGAGCAAAGGATAACCTTTGCGCCGTTTGCGATAAGGTACTTGATTGTGGGGAGTGCACCAACGATTCTGTTATCGTTTGTGATAACGCCATCCTTCATGGGTACATTGAAGTCGCATCTTACAAGAACCTTCTTGCCGGCAACAGCAATGTCTTCAACTGATTTCTTGTTGTAAGTCATTTTAATTATCCTTTCTTGTTAGTGAATATATTTTTAATTTCACCTTTTTAACCACAATAAATATAACATAATTCTTGCCCGTTTACAACAATTTTTTTCTAAAAAAGAGGCCTTCATCAAATTTTCTCAGCCTTTGTGCGTTTGCAACGGAAAATTGATGTCAATTTTGTTTAAAATAACATAATCTATATAAGGTACGCTGTCTCTTTATTCTATAATCCCGCGCAAAGCCTTGATAAGTGACGCTCTGTCATTCTCAAGCGAGCCTGAGATCACCCTTTTCAAAAGCTCCTTAAGTATATCTCCGACGCGGGGACCTGCCGGAACACCCATTTCAATTATATCGCCGCCGCCAATAGCAAGATCAGACACCGATATGCAGACCCCCTCCGTTTCAAGCGATGTAATTATCCTTTCGCTTTCGTTAAGATATTCAAACTGATCGTGATACGCCGGCGACTGAGCGGAAAGATCTGCGCGGCGCACATCCAGAAGCAGCTTTGCATCCTCAAAGCCCACCTTAGAAAGATATTTGATAAGGCTCTTTCTCGTTGCCGAAGGGCGGGTATCATGGTATTTTATTAGTCTGCAGACAAGCTTTACAGTCTCGCTGTCAGCATGGAGCCTTGTCAGTATATCCCTTGCCATATCCGTGCTTTTTTCGGGGTGGCCTTTGAAGTGACCAATACCCTTTTCATCCTCGGTGTACATCAGTGGCTTTGCAATATCATGAAAAAGCATACATAAACGTATAATTTTATCCTTGGGGCAGGCTCCCACGCTTCTTGCTATATGCTCATAGACGGTATATATATGATGTGGATTATTCTGCTCAAATCCGACACAGGGAGAAAGCTCTGGAATTATCTCGCATATTACGTCTGAGTATTCAAGCAGCACCTCTGCCGCACAGTCTCCCATAATAAGCTTTGTCAGCTCCTCATATATACGTTCAGATGAAATATTCTTAAGAAGATGAATGTTTTTGTGAATGGCTTTTTTAGTATCCTCTTCTATTTCAAATCCCAGAGTAGAAGCGAATCTGAGAGCTCTCATAATACGCAGCGCATCCTCGGAAAAACGCACGTCAGCTTTTCCCACAGTACGTATTATTCTCCTTTCAATATCGCCCATTCCATCAAATATATCAATTATATTTCCCTGAGAGTCCATCGCCATAGCATTCACCGTAAAATCACGGCGGCAAAGATCTTTTTTTATGTCCTTACAAAATTCAACGCTGTCGGGACGTCGCAGGTCGGTATACCCCGTTTCCCTGCGACAGCAGGTTATCTCAACTATACCGTCATCCGTGACAACGTTAAGCGTGCCGAAACGAATGGAATGATCAAAGCACCTGCACTCTGCAAATATCCGAAGGAGGTCTTCCGGTAAGCACTCAGCTGCCATATCGAAGTCAGTGGGTTCTTTTCCCATAACAATATCTCTCACGGCACCACCCACAACGTATCCATTCACAGACTCTTTTTCAAGTAGTGAAAACATTTCCGCAATATTATTCGGAAAAACCATTGTTATACCTCCATTTCGCATCTCTTTTTATGATAACTCCAAAAATCGAAATTGTCAAGAAGCTCAAGCTATAGGATTAATTCTACAAAATATATGTACGAAATTAAAATTTTTTATCCATTTTTTACAAATATTATAGACAAATGCATAATCATATGATATAATGAACTTGCGAAGGGCGAAAGATATTTCCCCGAAAGAGTCGCCCGAGCAAATCCAGAAAAAAGGAAGGGCCACATTATGAAGATCACCATTACCGCAAGAAAGTTTAACGTTGATGAAAATCTTGCTCAGCACATTGAGAAAAAGCTTATGAAGTTTGACCGCTTCTTCCCCGGCGAGGAAGCTCAGGCTACAGTTAAGCTCTCCCGTGTCCGTGAGCTGGAGCGCGTTGAGGTGACGATCCAGCAAGGTGTGTTCCTCTTCCGCAGCGAGGAAGAAAGCTCCACTTTTATGAATGCGCTTGACTGCTGTATGTACACCATCGAGCGTCAGATGAGAAAGAACAAGACAAAGCTGACAAAGAAGCTCCGCGACAGCATCCGTATTCCCGAATATGAGAGCCCCGTTACCGAGGAAGAAGATTTTGAGATCAGAACAAAGACCTTCAAGGTAAAGCCCATGACTGCCGAAGAGGCAATACTGCAGATGAACCAGCTCGGCCACGAGTTCTTCGTTTTCAAGGACATTGAAACCGGAGAGACTTGCGTAGTATACAAGAGAAAAGCGGGAGACTACGGTCTTATCATTCCCGAATAATATAAAAATTTAAAGCTCCGTTGCACTGAGTGCAACGGAGCTTCTTTCATTTGTCTTTATTTTTTACTCGAAAAGTGACTTCATATCCTCGAATTCAGCGTAAGCACGGTCCCAGGTCCAGTGATTCATACCCTCGTACTCGCGGTATGTGATCTTGTCGCCGCCGCAGGCCTTGATAGCCGCAACAACGTTTCTCGTTCCTGTAACGGGAACCATATCGTCAAGGTCGCCGTGATATGTAAAGATCTTGAGATTCTTAAGTATATCAGCCTTTGTATCGTCAGCACCGCCGCAGCAGATAAATCCGCCCACAAAGAGATCGGAATGACGCGCAAGAGCATCCCAGGAGCCGTATCCGCCCATGGAGATTCCCATTACGAATACCTTATTCTCGTCGACAGGATACTTTTCCATGGTCTTTCTTACAAGATCTACACCCATTGCAAGGTAAGGAGTTTCCTTGAGCTCATCTACCTTATAGTTGCCAACTACCCAGGGGATATCTACCCAAAGCTTCTCCTTCGGTACCTGAGGAGCTATGATAAACGCCTCATGAAGAGGGCTTTCGGGATCACTGAGAGCTGTACCGATACCGATAAGAAGCTGAAGATCGTTATCATCGCCTCTCTCGCCTGCTCCGTGAAGGAAAAGAACTACGGGGTATTTCTTGTTTTCGTCGTAGTGCTCGGGCATATGGAAACGGTAGGAGCGCACAAAATCACCGTTTTCGTACACCTCATGGGTAAAATTGTCCTTGAACATAATAATATTCCTTTCTTTATGTTTTAGAAAAACAGTATACCGCAAAGACTGCCAAGACCTATGCCGAGAACAGTCAAAAGACCGATAACCGTTATGTTTTCAAGCTTGTTTTCATTCGTTCTCAAGAGAACCAATATGCCGCTTCCCGCCCCTGTCATAAGGCCCGAGAGAAGCATGGGGGCTGTAATTATGCCGTCAAGGTAAAACTCTGTGAGAGCTACGGAAACGGCGCAATTGGGAATGAGGCCGAGAAGACCGGATATTATACAGCCCACAAATGGCATTTTCTGAAGGAAAGCACCGATGGCCTCCTGATCCACGAAATGGAGAAGTACGTTGATGGCAAGGGAAATTATGAAAATAAACGCGTATATTCGCAGAGTGCGAATAATGGCGGATACTATAAGATTTCCCTTAGCGGCGCAGAATGCATCAGTGCAGCCGCATTCCATAGCATCGTCAATGGCCTCCTCTGCCATGTCCTCACTAAGCTCATCTTTTTGCTTCTTTTTCTCGTTCTTCTCCCTGAGATAATAGAAAAGTCTGACGCTTCCGTCAACCAAAAAGCCGGCAAATACAGCGCTTCCCACTTTAATGAGAAGGATCTTTACAATGAGAAGTATATCTGCGCGGTTTGCCACCATAACGGCGATCATTTCGTCGGAGGTGGAAAGATAAACGGAAAGAAGAGTTCCCGTTGTCAAAAGCCCTGCTCCAAAAAGATTTGAAGCCGCGGCAGAAAAGCCACAGGAGGGCAAGGCTCCAAGCAGACCGCCTGCAAGGGGGCCTACCTTATCTGCCGCAAGTATTACGCTTACCATTTTTCTGCCTGCTCCTCGCTCAAGGATACCTATACAGATAAAGGCGAGAAACATAAATGGCAGTATCAGCACTGTATCGGTGAGGGTATGGAGCAGCGTTTCCCAAACTGCCGCAACTCCCCCGCCACCTGAGTGCGTATGTGCATGTAAAAGAAAATTCATTTATTGATCCTTACTGTAGTTTCACTAAATTATACCCGCCGAAGGGTATGTGTCAAGAAACAGTACTCTTATTTAACCACTATATCCCGAAGGCTTCTCTTGGGGACGAAATGAGTACCGTTTTCGCGGTAATACTTTATATCACCCGTGCATTCGGTGATCACAGGCTCCTCTTTAGCCTTTCCGATGGCAAGAACCAGAGTGATCTCAAGATTATCGGGAAGTGAAAGGGCTTCTTTGATAATATCCTTATCAAATGAACCTATCATACATCCGCCGTACCCCATTTCGCAGGCGCGGAGAAGTATCGTATGGGATACGATGCCGGTATCCTTGAAAAAGGGAGTCGTATTTTTCGCTATATCAGTATCGTTCATAACGATTATGTAAGCGGGAGGCTCGCATCCTTCGGGAGGAATTTTAGTATCGCGAAGATAGCCTGCCCATTTTGTTGCAGAAAAGACCTTTTCCACCTTGTCGCCCTCGGTTACGGGGCAAAATTTCAGAGCCTGCAGGTTTGCGCTTGAGGGACAAAGTCTTGTGCAATCTATCATATCAAGAAGCTCTTCATTTGTTATTTTTGCCGTAGGATCAAAGCTTCTGATGCTTCTGTTCTTTTCGAGTAATTCGCGTAACATTGTTATAATAATCCTTTCACAGAACGAATAGCTTAACAGGGCGAACTGCGCTTCCGCTTTCAAATTCGGCCACCTGTCCAAGGGCTATGAATACTCCGTTGTGCCTGATACGCACATAAGTGCCTATTTCGTATTCACATCCAAGCTTTTTCTGATAAAGCTCAGTGCCGCCTCGGATAAGCTTTGCGTAAAAATCGTTCACGGTCACCGCAGGACAGTCTGAGAACAGCTCCTCAGTAGGCTTCACAAGAGCGGCTCTTTCCTCGATAGAAAGCGCTTCAAGCTCTTCAACAGTATGTGACTGCAAAAGTGTAAAGCTTCCGCTTTTCGTTCTCTCGAGAGCGCTCATAACTGCTCCGCAACCAAGCTTTTCGCCGATATCGTGGCAAAGGGTGCGAATATAGGTTCCCTTTGAGCATTCTATCCTCATTTTATAAACTCTATCGTTTATTTTCTCGATATCAATGGCCTTTATGGTCACGCTTCTTGATTTTCTCTCAACGGTAATACCCTCGCGGGCAAGATCAACAAGCTTTCTGCCGCCAACCTTTATAGCACTGTACATGGGAGGTATCTGTTCAATATCACCAATAAAGGAAAGCGCCGCTTGTACAACTTCACTTTCAGCAGGGATATTTTCGCTGGTTGTCAGCACTTCTCCCGTAATATCGTCGGTATCGGTTGTAAGTCCGAGAGTCATTTCGCAAACGTACTCCTTGTCCTCAGCTACAAGGAAATCCGAGGCCTTCACTGCTCTTCCGACGAGAATCGGAAGCACACCTGTTGCCATTGGGTCAAGTGTGCCGGTATGGCCGATACGGGGTGTATCATACAAGCGTCTGAGTATCTGCACGATCCGATGGCTCGTGACGCCCTCGTGCTTGTTTATAACTATAACGCCCGTTGCTATATCAATTTTATCCTTGCGTCCCATTACTTTACCTCGCCAATGGCCTTTTTGAACTCTGAAAGCACAGCCTTTTCCGCAATCTCACCGTTTTCGGCTACGATCTCGCCGCCTGCCGCCTTTTCGTGCCCTCCGCCACCGAATTTTTTGCATATTTCGGCAACGCTCACACTGCAGGAGGATCTTGCAGATATACGGTAAGTGCGAAGCCCGTCTTCTCTTACTGTTGCCGTTTCCTTGAGAACAAATGAAAGTAAAGACCCGGCGACACTTCGGGGTATGTCTATGCAAGAACCAAGATCCTCATCTCCAAGACCTGCGTTTTTTATATCCTCGCGGCTGATAACTGCGTAGGTTATCGCAGCCCCCTCAGTCCATTTCATTTTCTCAATACAAAGCTTTGTTGCCTTAAGTGTAGACAAGCTTTTTGAATCGTGTATAAGTCGGGAAATGTCTGCGCAGCTAAGTCCGTTTCTATCTTCATTTATAGCTTCAATGATTGAGGCCACAGCGCTGTGTGTTTTTGAAGTTGTATTTGAATACCTGAACGAGCCTGTATCTGCAGATATTGCGGCATAGATCAGCCTGTATACGTCGGGATCTGCATTGAGAGCTCCTCTATTTATAAGCTCTACGTAAATTCTGTATACGATCTCACCTGCGGCGGCAGACGTACCGTCGATGCAAGCGTCGCAATACTGCTCACCCATTGCGTGGTGATCGATAGCAAAGGATACTTTGGGTGCAAGAAAGCAAAGAGCTCCCATTTGCTGTACAGATGCGGTATCCACGGTCATTATTCTGTCAAATTCTTCATTTTCGTCAAAGACCATATCGTCCTGATCTCTGAGAAGAAAGCGCAGATAATCGGGAACCTTGTCGCCGCAAGCACAAACAGCCCTCGCTCCAAGCGCCTTATATATCATTTTCAGTGCAAAGGCTGAGCCCACAGCGTCCCCATCGGGGTTTCTGTGGGCAATTATAAGCAATTTTTCCTTATTTTCAGCGGACTTTATCAGTATTTCGCAAATATCTGCCTCTGTCAGCCGTTTATATGACGTATTACTCATCAATTTCCTCTTCATCCTCTTCTTCATCTGTGAATTCGAGGTTATTGATCATAGCGGCGATCTCTACACCGCGCTTCATTGAAACATCAGGCACAAAGGTAAGTTCTGGAGTAACTCTGAGGTTAAGGCTCTTTGCAAGCTGACCGCGGCAAAAGCCTGCAGCGCTCTTAAGTCCCTTTGCAAGCTCCTTTTCACCCTCTGTGTCACCGTCCATTCCAAGCACTGAATAGTATATCTTCGCATACTTAAAGTCGGGTGTAACATCAGCTCCGGTAACGCTAATAAAAGCTCCGGAAACTCTGGGGTCCTTTACGTTTCTGAGAATAGTCGCCATTTCAAGGGCGACTGCATCATTTACTCTGTTTTTTCTATACTTACCCATCGGTAATTCCTTTCATAGAAAAATGTTTCACGTGAAACATTTTTTGATATTATAGTAAATTGTTTCACGTGAAACAATTATTTCTCGTCGGGACGCATTGAAAGATAGATCACAAGAACTGATATATCAGCAGGATTAACTCCTGATATTCTTGCAGCCTGTCCGAGTGATGCAGGTCTGATCTCCGCAAGCTTCTGCGCAGCCTCTAGACGGAGGCCCTTGATCTTAGAATAATCAATATCCTCGGGGAGCATTTTTGACTCTATCTTTTTCTGCTTCTGTGCATCAGAAAGCTGTCGCTTGATATATCCCTCATATTTAATTTCAGTTTCTACAGTCTCAATAACTTCCTCGGGAAGCTCAGGCCTGAAAACATCTATAGGGGCTAGATCACCGTAGGTTATACCGGGTCTCCTGAGAAGATCCGACATCTTCACACCTGAGGAAAGCTCAGGCTGACCGAGAGTGATAAGAAGCCCATTTGCAGATGTAGGAGAAACGTTAAGAGTACAAAGCCTTTCGGTTTCGTCACGTTCCATTCGCATTTTTTCACAAAACGCGCTATATCTATCATCGCTTATAAGTCCTGCGCGTCTTCCGTACTCGCAAAGCCGCACGTCAGCATTATCCTGTCTTAGAAGCAGGCGGTATTCAGAACGACTGGTCATAATTCTATAAGGTTCGTTTGTGCCCTTAGTAACAAGGTCGTCAATAAGAGTTCCGATATAGGAAGTATATCGAGGCAGGATGATTGGTTCTTTTCCGAGTAGCTTTGCAGCAGCATTCATACCTGCAACGAGGCCCTGTGATGCTGCTTCTTCATAGCCTGAAGAGCCGTTAAACTGACCTGCTCCGTAAAGGCCACTGATATTCTTAAATTCAAGTGTGGGATAAAGCTGAGTTGGATCACAGCAATCGTATTCGATTGCGTAAGCATATCTCATTATCTCAGCATTCTCAAATCCCTTAAGGGATCTGAGCATCAGATATTGAACGTCAGCAGGAAGTGATGAGGAGAATCCCTGAAGATATATTTCTTCGGTATTAAGACCCATAGGCTCAGCAAACAGCTGATGACGCTCCTTTTCGCTGAAACGCACTACTTTATCCTCAATAGAAGGACAATATCGTGGTCCTGTACCGTGGATCTGACCTGAATATAAGGGTGAACGGTGGAGATTATCGCGTATTATCTTATGAGTCTCAGCATTGGTATAGGTTATATAACAAGGGAGCTGATCGATCCCGTTCAGGTAATTTTTGTCAGTTCTGACAGAAAATGGTGTAATCTTCTCTTCTCCGTCCTGTCTTTCAAGGAGAGAATAATCAATAGAATCTCGTCTGATACGGGGAGGTGTACCCGTTTTGAATCTCATAAGGCGAACACCGTACTGTGTGAGCTTCTCTGTAAGTCCTTCTGCAGGCAAAAGCCCGTCAGGGCCCGATCTTCTCTGCACATCTCCAACGTGGGTAAGGCCTCCGAGATATGTACCCGTTGAAAGGATCACGGCCTTAGCATAGTAATTACCGCCCGGGAATGCTACCACACCCGCAACCCTTTTATTATCCTTCCCCTCTTCAATGAGAATATCGCCTACCTCCGCCTGAATAAGGTAGAGGTTTTTCTCAGTCTCAAGGAGGGATTTCATATTCGCGCTGTATTTCTGTCTGTCAGCCTGCACTCTTTTTGAGCGCACAGCAGCGCCCTTACCTGTGTTAAGGGTTCGCGACTGCAGAGTCACACGGTCTGCCTGATAGCCCATTTCACCGCCAAGTGCGTCGATCTCAAATACAAGATGTCCCTTGCCGGTACCTCCGATAGAGGGATTGCAGGGCATATTGGCTACAGAATCAAGGCTGATGGTAAAAAGCGCTGTCTTAAGTCCTACGCGCGCACAGGCCAGAGCAGCCTCAATTCCTGCGTGACCCGCACCTACTACTATAACATCAAAATCGTACTGTGACATAGATCCTCGTTACTTGCTCATTTTCTGGAATACGGTCCAGCCCGTGGTTTTACTGTATGCGGCGATTGTTCCGCTTGAAATATTGGAAATATACTCGTAGTTAAAGGGAATTATAGCCTTTCCGTCGGTGTCAATTACACCGTAGTTTCCCTCAATATTCTTGCAAACGGCAACTCCCTCCATAAAGGGCTTTCCGTCAAGAAGCTCAGGGTCACGTATCCAGTTACCCAAAGTATTGAGATATCCGTATTCTCCGTCCTTTTCAAGGAGAAGAATACCGTCGGAATATGATATAAGATCATATCCCGAGGGGATATCAAATCTGTTACCCGTAGGAGTTACGAGAACGTCCTCGTCGGTAACCACCTTTTTAAGGCCAAATTCCGCAAAATGGTAGCAGTCGTAGGACTGGATCCTCATTCTCATATAGCCGTGATCAAAGTAGTAGCTTCCAAGAGACTCGATTCCGGAATAAAGAGGTGCCGCAAACTGCTCGTGGGCCGTCCAGTTAAGGCTTGAGAAGAAATTCTTTCTCGAATCAAACATTACTTTACCCTTTGAGTCGATGATCCTCATCTCATTGGTAGTAACGTCAAAGGATTTCTTAACCTTCTGTCCCTCAGGTCCAACGTCGTGCTCATAGGACCAGTCTATGTCCATAAACACAGTAGCGTAATTCTCGCTGTAGTTATATGCCATCGTATAAGGGAAAAGAGAGTCACGGGTCTCGGGCTCTTCATCCTCATGAGGCTTTTTATCGGTGATTCTAACACCGTTTTCGTCAAATTTAAAGGTATCAAGCTTCAGCTTTTCTGCTGAATACACCCAATTCATGCAGTTTTTGAGAAATGTTTCACCCTTCAGGTTGGTTATTACCTTTGTTGTATTAAGGTAATAACGCGTAAGAAGAGTCGAAGCATTACCGTAATAGGCAGGATAATCGAAATAAAGTCCCCGATTATCCGTTGTATCGTTATAATTCGACTGCATAAAGGTCTGTCCGTTAGGCGCAAGATAGTAATATACCTTGTCTTTAACGGTTATGTAGCTTGTTTTATCCCATTTTCTGTTGCCGTCCTCATCTTTCTTGCCGAGGACAGTGGGATATGTAATGTTTTTTGTAGTATTCTTATAAAAAAGAGGTCTTCCTGCAAGGTCTCTCGTATATGCGGGGATAAATTCCTTATCGTTATACTTTGTAAGAACAGCTCCGTCAGGGCCGATAAGGTAAAGAGTTTTGTTATCATCGTAGATGATATAGCCCATATAGAGCTCAATTGCAGGTCTTTCAACTGTATTTGCTACAGTTTCCTTGGTCTTTTCAGTACCGTCATCATATTCGGTAACCTTTTCGGTATACTCTGTCTTTAAGGAGTATGTAAAATCCCGAGGCCAGTCATATTCCATAACGAGCTTTCCGAAAACGCTGTTTTCATCCCAAGGCTTGTCTGTGACCTTATATCCCTCAGCCTTAAGTGCAGCAACGTCTGAAAATTTAAGTATCTGCGCCTGGGGAGTCGAGGGGGCAGGCTCCTTCTGAGGCTTTTTATCCTCATCGGGCTTTGAAGTCTCGGGGGGGACCGTAGTATCCTCAGGAATCTTTTCGCTCTCCGGTTCCTTGTTCTCCTCCTCGGATTCCTTATCCTTTTCGCTCGAAGTGACCGATTCAAGAAACATATTCAGATTTTTATTCCAAGCCTCGGGGCGTTGAATAAAGGAAATATCAAGGATTCCTACATAATAGGAAAAAATAAACGCAGTCAACAAAGCCGTCGCAATAATTGCAGGCAGCCTCTTTACTAAATGGAGTCTGAAAATTTCTGAAAGTTTCACGGGATCACCTATTAATGTAAATGCTATTTATGGTATTTAGTACCCTTGTTTATCTCAAAGGCACGGTACGTGGCTTCGTAAAGCATAACGCGGGCAAGCTGATGAGGAAAGGTAAGCTTCGACATTGAAATTCGGGAATTGCAAGCGCTCTTCACTCTGTCCGAAAGTCCGTGGGATGAGCCGATAATAAAGCAGATATCGGAATACCCCTCCGTAGCCTTATTATCGATAAGCTCTGCAAGTTCGGGGGACGTAAGCTGCTTTCCCTCAATACACAGAGCTACGGTATAAGCTCTCGGAGGTATCTGAGAAAGGATACGGTCAGCCTCGTTATCAAGAACCGCTCTAATATCACCGTCTGTGGGATTTTTTGCGATCTTTGTCTCACGAAGCTCACATTCCTCAACCTTGCAGGTCTGAGAAAGACGTTTTTTGTATTCATCGCAGGCCTCCCGCCAATGTCTCTCAGCAAGGCTGCCTACTGTTATAAACTTTAATTTGAGCATATATTTTCACTAATGAAGATTTTTGCCACTGCAAAAATCAACAATTTCTTTTCACTTTTCTCTCTTCTCTCTTCACTTTCAAAGCGTTCTAGGTCCGTCTCTCCACGCTACCTTGAAGGTCACGCGGTCAAGAAGTCCCTCGCTTTCAAGAAGATCGGAAATTGCTTCTCGTGCCTTATCGGGAGTGTTGTTATCAAGGCTGAGATGGGCAAGCATTATCTTCTCCATACCGTTCTGCACAAGCCCCGCAATAAGGGATGCGCAGTCAGTATTTGAAAGATGGCCGAATCGGGAGGCAACTCTCTCTTTCAGTGCTCTCGGATAGGGGCCGTTTGCAAGCATTTTTCTGTCATGATTTGCTTCAATAACAGCCTGTCTGCACAAAGAAAGGTTATCAAAGCAAAGCTGAGTAACGTATCCCATATCCGTTGCAACGCCTGCGCAGTCGCCGTCGTCACATTTAGCAATATATCCAACGTGGGCGGCACTGTCGTGAGGCAAGGGAAAAGAAGAAAGGGTAAGATCTCCAACCTTTTCCTCAAATATAAGTCCCTTGTGGATAACTGCGCAACCTGCGGCCGCAGGCTTTCTGCAAAGAACGCGGGAGCTTGGCTCCGTCACGTGGATCGGAATAGGGCGCTTCTTGCTCATAACATCAAGAGCGGAAATATGATCTGAATGCTCGTGGGTAATGAAAATTGCGGAAATATCATCAAGCGACATCCCCACCTTTTCAAGAGACGTGCAAACGGCCTTGCAGTTTCGCCCTGCATCCACCAGAACTGCGGTATTTTCAGTCTTTATCAGCGTAGAATTACCTGATGAGCCTGAAAAAAGGGTAGTGATCTCTATCATATGATAACTTCACCTACAAGATCGTAGTCCATAGCCTCGGTGATCTTTACGTCTACGAATTCACCCTCAGCTATCTGTCTTGGTGCTGTGAACCATACCTTACCGTCAATATCTGCGCTGTCACGGTAAGTTCTTCCGAAAAATGCCTCGGAAACAGGGTCAAATCCCTCGCAGAGCACGTGCTGGAAGGTTCCCACAAGGCTTTCGTTGAAGCGCTCGGAGTTATCAAGCTGAGTTCTCATAAGGATATCGTATCTGTCCTGCTTTGTCTGCTCGTCGATCTGATCCTCAAAGTCGTAAGCCGCAGTTCCCTCTTCTCTTGAATAGGTAAAGGCGCCGAAACGGTCAAACTTCACGTCCTTTATAAACTCACAAAGCTCGTTGAAGTCCTCCTCAGTCTCACCGGGGAAGCCTACGATGGCAGTTGAACGGATAACGATATCAGGGATCTCACGGCGAAGTCTTGCTATTGCATCTTCAATGCAGGCGCGGTCGCCGTGGCGGTTCATTGCCCTCAGCATCTTATTGCTGATATGCTGAATGGGAAGATCGATATAGTGAACGATACGGGGATTATCGCGTATCTCAGCAATAAGCTCGTCCGTGATCTTATCGGGATAGCAGTAAAGAATACGTATCCAGGGAATATCGGTATTGTCCGTGATAGCACGAAGAAGCTTCGGCAGAGCATACTCACCGTAAATATCGAGGCCGTAAACACTTGTGTCCTGAGCAATAACGCAAAGCTCGCGAATACCCATCTCAGAAAGGCCCTTAGCCTCCTCAACGATGTCCTCAATGGTTCGGGAGTGAAGATCTCCGCGAATGGAGGGAATAGCGCAATAGGTGCAACGGTTATTACAGCCCTCAGCTACCTTTATGTATGCAAATACCTCGCCTGTGGTAATGATCCTGTCACCGCCAAGGCGCATGGTCTGCTTGTCCTCAAAGGATGTGTACTTCTTTTCGGACTTTTCAAAAACGGAATCAACAGCGCTGACGATATTGTGGATAGAGCCAACGCCAACGCAGGCATCGATCTCAGGTATCTCACAAAGAAGCTCATCACGGTAACGTTCTGCAAGGCATCCGCAAACAACGATACCCTTGAGGCTTCTGTGCTCCTTAAGCCACGCGATATCAAGGATAGACTCGATAGATTCCTTCTTTGCACTCTCGATAAAGGCGCAGGTATTTATAATAATACAGTCAGCCTCAGTCTCCTCAGGTGTAAGCTGATATCCTGCCTCAAGAAGATGATGAAGCATTACCTCAGTATCGCAAAGATTCTTTGCGCAACCGAGAGAAACGAAGCCGACCTTATAATTTGTTCTGTTCATTGGAATATCTCCTTTGGGGATTCTTTTGCGACTTTTTTGAAAAAAGTCGCCCAAAAAACTTTAAAAAGGGAAAGTAAACTTGTAGTACGTTGTTTCAGCTAAATATTGACAAGCTCCACCTCGCGCGTCATCTTGAGCGAAGGTGGCTCACTTGTGAGACACTGTAGTCGAAACCCGAAGGGCAAATTGCAAAGCAATTTGGATCTCGCGACAGACCAAACGTAAACTTTTAGTTGAAA
>JAFQDC010000058.1 GCA_017416205.1 Clostridia bacterium
AAAATGAAAAATGAAAAATTGTTGTAAAAAACCGCCCTAAGGCGGTTTTTATCTTTATATATCATTTCTTATAAGATCCTCGTAGGTCTCCCGCTTTACCGCAACGTAATCGCTGCCGTCGCCCTTTATCATAACAACGGGTGGGCGGGGGATGCGGTTGTAGTTCGATGCCATAGAGAAGTTATACGCGCCCGTAACGAGAACGGCAAGGTAATCACCACGCTCGGGGGTCACGAGAGAAACGTCCTCCTGAATGATATCTCCGCTTTCACAGCAGCGGCCTGCGATTGTGGCAACGAGATCAGGCTCTCGGTCTGCCTTGTTTGCGATAAGGGCGGTGTAATCAGACTCATAAAGGGCAAATCGGGGATTGTCGGGCATGCCGCCGTCAATGGAAACGTAGCTCTTGTAGCCTGTAATGGTCTTTACGCTGCCGACAGAATAAACGGTAACGCCTGAATCCGCAACGATGCTGCGTCCAGGCTCCATAAGGATCGCGGGCTTCTTAACACTGAGAGCAGCGCAAAGGCGGTCGATCTCACCTGCAAGGCCCTTGATGTTCTCTCTGTAGTCGATAAAGGGATCGGACTCTACGTAGCGCACGCCAAATCCGCCGCCCAGATTGAGAATATCAGTCTCAAAGCCGAGATCACGCCAAAGCTCTGCAATGAAGGTGAGCATGATCTCTGCCGCATTGGCAAAGGAATCGTATTCAAATATCTGAGAGCCTATATGGCAATGGAATCCCTTGAGGCAGACGTTATCAAGAGTGAGTGCGTATTTACAAAGCTCCTTTGCCTGACCTGTCTCGATGGCAGTTCCGAACTTTGAATCCACCTTGCCCGTTGATATCTTTTTCTGCGTGTGAGGGTCGATTCCGGGGGAAAGGCGAAGAAGGATATTCTGAACGATGCCCTTTTTGCCTGCGGTTTCGTTTATTGAGTTAAGCTCCTCAAGATTGTCGCAAACGAAATAACCAACGCCGGAGTCGATTGCGTACTCAATATCGCGGTCAGTTTTGTTGTTGCCGTGGAAAAAGGCGTTTTCAAGGGGAAAGCCTGCGGCGGCGGCAGTATAAAGCTCGCCGGGGGAAACAAGGTCAATGCCCATGCCCTCCTCAGCCATTATCTCGTAAATGCGCTTGAAGCAGCAGGACTTGCTTGCAAAGAGGGGACGGCTTCCCGCAGGGAAAAACTCCTTCATTGCGCCTATATAAGTTCTGCAATTATTTCTTATCCTTTCCTCATCCATAAGAAAGAGAGGTGTGGAATACTTGTCCGCAAGGGCGCAAACATCCTGCCCTGCAAGAGTAAGGTGGCCCTTTTCGTTTACGGAAAGATTAGTGTGAAGCATATTTTACCTCATTAGCCATTAACCAGGCTGTACATATTATAGTGACCTGCGCATCTCTTTGCGATAAACTCAGCAGCGCTGACAGCGCCCTCGGCAAAAACTGCTCTGGATTCTGCGTTGTGCTTGAGAGACAGTGTCTGGAAATCTGTGGAAATGATGACCTCGTGCATACCGGGCTCGTTACCGCAGCGAAGAGAGTGGATGCCGATCTCCTCGGGCTCTCTCTTTGCCATACCGTGGCGGCCGAAAACGTATCGTGATTCGGGGCGCACTTCTTTAATGGTGTCTGCGATCATAAGAGCGGTGCCGCTGGGAGCATCAAGCTTTCTGTTATGATGCGCTTCAACGATCTCGATGTCCGCATCGGGGAAAAGCTCAGCGGCGCGGCGGGCGAAATCGCAAAGTGCCGCAATGCCAAGAGACATATTTGCAGAATAGAACACGGGAACAGACTTTGCCGCCTCGAAGATAAGGGCCTTTTCCTCCTCGGTGTGACCTGTGGTACACATAACGAGGGGAAGAGAGCGGCTCATAGCGTATGCAATGACTTCGGCGGTAAGAGTGTGGTGGGAAAAGTCGATGATAACGTCAGCCTCTCCCGTAAAGTCTGAAAGGGAGGAATACTGACAGTCGGGAGCAATCTTGTCAACTGCGGCAACGACATCGTGATTTTTGCTTTCAGAAAGAAGCTCCTGCACCACCTTGCCCATTCTTCCCCCTGCACCGTAAAGGATAATGTTCATAGTTTACCTCAAAAATTACTTGATTAGGCCATGAGACACCATGATAGCGTACATCTTCTCAGCCTTTGCCTCGTCCATTTCGGTGAGGGGGAGGCGGAGAGTGTTGTCGCAGAAGCCCATCTTAGCCATAGCCGCCTTTGCGGGAATGGGGTTCACCTCGGAGAAGAGAGCGTCGATAATGGAGTGATACTTGTACTGGAGAAGCGCCGCGCCCTGAATGTCGCCGGCAAAGAACTTGTCGCAGATCTCAACAGTTTCGCGGGGCATAATGTTTGAAAGCACGGAGATCGCACCAACGCCGCCGAGAGCCATAAGGGGAACGATCTGGTCGTCGTTGCCTGAGTAAAGGTCAAGCTTCTCGTGAACGTAGTGCATTGTCTCAACGATCTTTGAAAGGTTGCCGTTAGCCTCCTTGATGCCTACGATATTTTCGTGGTCTGCAAGAATGCGGTATGTGTCGGGCTCAATGTTAACTCCTGTACGGGAGGGAACGTTATAAAGGATAACGGGAGCGGTGGACTTGTCTGCAATTTCCGTAAACATCTTGACAAGTCCCTTCTGGGTTGCCTTGTTGTAGTAGGGGGTAACAACGAGGACCGCGTCAGCGCCTGCCTCGCAGGCACAGCGTGTAAGGTCGAGAGCGTATCCCGTGTCGTTGGAGCCGGTACCCGCAATGATGGGCACACGGCCGCCTGCGCGCTTAACGGCGTAAGCGATAGCCTCGCGGTGCTCGTCGTCTGTAAGTGTGGAAGCCTCACCTGTGGTTCCTGCAACAACGAGAGCGTTGATGCCGGAATCTATCTGCCAGTCGATGATCTTACCGAACTGATCGTAGTTGATGCCTTCCTCATTGAAGGGTGTGATAAGAGCAGTAGCAATACCCTTGAAAATAGTCTTTTTCATATATTTCGATCCTTTCATTAATTGCAATTAAAAAAGCCGACAGCGGTCGGCAAACGAAAATTCCACCAGTGGAATTTAACCGATAGCTCTCCGCAAAAAGCGACAGTCGGAGCGATCTTATTCGCTCAAACCGGTACAGACGAGACCACCGCCTGCCCTCGGCACCTGCCCCTTTCCTGCAAGCAACGGGGAGTCAGCCCTTACATTTGCAGTACTTTTGGCACAATGCACCTCTACCAATGGGAATTATATCACAAGGATTTCCCCATGTCAATAATTATTCTGCCTTAATTATTATTTGTTTGTTATAATTTGAAATGACCACAAATTGCAGGTCTTTTTGTTGACTAAGATTTATACAAGTGATATAATCATGTTATTAATTTGTCCGAGGAGGGATCGGACAGGCGTTATACAAAAGGAGAAAAAAATGAAAACAACAAAATTTGCAAAGTTCATGTCCGTCCTGCTTTGCGCCGCAATGCTTGCGGGTCTGATACCCATGGGAGCTGTCAGCGTTTTTGCTGTGGAGTTGGCAGAGTTGTCATCTCAACAGATAAGTCAAGCCTCTTTAGATGAAATAGTAAGTGGTCACTGTGGTGATGGAGTTGATTGGTCACTCAACTTAGCGACAGGTATGCTAACTATTTCAGGCGAAGGAAAAATGTATGATTATTATTCCTTCTATGAATGGTCTCCTTGGTATTACTATGTGGAAAATTTAACCGATGTAGTAATAGAAGAGGGTGTCACAAATATATGTCGTTATGCATTTTATGATTGCGTAAACATTAAAAGTGTGATTGTTCCATCAAGTGTATCAACTATTGAAAGTTTTGCGTTTACCAACTGTGAAAAGCTTTCAAGTGTAATTATCCATGAAGGTGTAAAACAAATTGATAGTTATGCGTTTTCTGAATGCAATAGCTTAACCAGCATATACATCCCTGAGGGTGTTACGAGCATTGGTAATTCTGCTTTTAGCCATTGCGAAAATCTCATAGATATAACACTGCCCGGCAGTGTTACAAGTGTCGGAATGAACGCATTTAGCGATTGTTATTCCCTTAATGCCGTTTATACTCCGGATATCGAAAGCTGGTGTAACGTTTCGTTTGTCAGTTATGATAGTAATCCTTTGTATTATGCAAACAATCTTTATGTGAATGGAGAGCTTGTAACTGATATTATAATTCCAGAAGATATTACTGATATTGGAAATTACGCATTTTTTTATTGTGCAAATCTTAAAAATGTAACAATTCCAGATGGAGTTACTACTATAGGTGAAAGTGCATTTGGAAATTGCAGTAATCTTACGAGTATTAGTATCCCTTCTTCAATTGAAAGCATAGGCACGTATGCTTTTTCTGATTGCAAAAGTCTAAATATGGTATACATAACCGATTTATCAGCTTGGTGCAATATCATATTTTCAAGTAGCACGTCTAATCCCTTAATTTATGACGGTAAGCTGTACTTAAACGGTG
This sequence comes from Clostridia bacterium, assembly GCA_017416205.1. Taxonomy (GTDB): domain Bacteria; phylum Bacillota; class Clostridia; order Oscillospirales; family CAG-272; genus Avispirillum. Next base: position 4,490 of record JAFQDC010000058.1, read on the forward strand.
AACTGGTTACTGAGCTTAATATTCCTTCGGATATATCTACCATAAATGATTACACGTTCAACGGTTGTTCGAGCTTTGAATCACTGACAATTCCTGAAGGGGTATCAAGTATAGGATATTACGCTTTCGGAAACTGCAATGGACTTGTTAGTGTTTCCATTTCTAATGGAGTTACGAGCATAGGCGATGAGGCCTTCTATAGTTGTGACAACCTCAAAAGCGTTACTCTACCTGAGGGATTAACAAAAATTAGCGAATCCATATTCTGTTGGTGTTCTAACCTCACAGATATATATCTTCCAAATGGCATATCAATTATAGAAGGTTGGGCTTTTTACGAATGTTCAAGTCTTAAATCTATAAATATTCCCGAGGGAGTGACAAGTATTGAGCAATATGCTTTCTATAGTTGTAATGGTATAAAGACTATAACTTTTCCTATTAGCCTTTCAGTTATAGGAAACGAAGCTTTTGCAAGTTGTTGGAATGTACAAAGAATACTATATCCCGGCACAGAAGAGCAGTGGAACAGTATAGCGATAGACCCCAGCAATTATTATTTGGATATAACTAATGTTATTTTTCGATACGGTACTGCAGAATTAATATACGAAATAGAAAACGGTGAAGTTACCATAACCGGTTTTACCGGAGGCGCAGATGAGATTGTAATTCCCGCAAAAATTGAAGGATTGCCTGTAATATCAATTGGCGATTATGCATTTCAAGAATGGTCAGATATTGAAAGCATAACGATATCTGAAGGAATAATAAGCATAGGAAATTCTTCATTCTATAATTGCAATGGTCTTAAAAGCATATCGCTTCCTAAGAGCGTGAGCACCATTAACGAATCTGCATTTGCAGGTTGCACAAACCTTAATAATATTTCTATTCCGGAAAGTGTGTTGACCATAGGACCTTCCGCATTTGCAGGTTGCAAAAAATTGGAAAGTATAACTATCCATGAAGGTGTTAGTAGCATCGGTGCTGGAGCGTTTAGCAATTGCATAAGTCTAAAGAACATAAGTATTCCTCAGAGTGTTACAAATATAGGCAGTATGGCTTTTTATTGTTGCACTAATCTTAAAAGTATAATCATTCCTAATGGAATTACCGAAATTGGTAATTCAACGTTTGAAGGATGTACCGGTTTAACAAATGTATATATCCCTGAAGGTGTTAAATCTATAGGTTATTATGCATTTTTGGGCTGCGAAAGCCTTGAAAGCGTCGATATTCCCAAAAGCGTTAAAACTATTTGTTCCGTGGCCTTCAGTGGTTGCTCAAGTCTTACCAGTATAGTTATTCCTGAGGGTGTCACAAGTATAGGTTATTCTGCTTTTCAAAACTGTACGAACCTTACTGACATAACAATTTCAAAAAGCATAAAAGTTATAGGGCAGAATGTTTTCAAAAATACTGCGTACTACAACGATTCAAAAAACTGGGAAAATGGTGTTCTTTGGATAGGATCAGCTCTGATAGAAGCCCAAACCTCACTTAACGGAGAATATCATATTAAAGAAGGAACAACTGCTATTGCAGAATATGCTTTCATAAATTGCTCAAATATTACTGGCATAAGTATACCGGAAGGAGTTACTTGCATAGAGCAATACACTTTTTCAAATTGCACAAATCTTACAACACTATCCATTCCGAAAAGCTTGATGGCGGTTTCATACTGGGCATTCTTACCTTGCGAAAACCTTACCACGGTATATTACGCCGGAACTGAGGCTGAATGGAATGAGCTTAGATCCAACATAGCATATGGAAACTCCGACCTTATAAATGCCGAAATCATCTTCCTCGGCGAGAGTGAGGAGCCCGATACCGTTCCCGGTGACCTTTCAGGCGACGGAGAGGTTAACGCCAAGGACTCCAACCTCTTCAAGAGAGTTCTTGCAGGAGAGGCGACCGTTGAAGAGGGAAGTGCGGAATTCTCTGCAATCGACCTGAATTCCGACGGCGACCTTAACGCAAAGGATTCCAATATCCTGAAGCGCATCATTGCGGGCGCAACCCGGATGTGACCTTTTGATATATCTATAGAAACGGGGCTGTCGCATTGCGACAGCCCCTGATGCTTTTCTGTGTCAAATTTTGGTTTGACGGGGGAATGATAATATACTCTATGGCTACAAGGTGGGCAAAGGATCAAGAAAAGTCCTTCCCTCAAAGAATTGGGGGAAGGTGGATCCTTAATGTGTAGTTTAGTTATTGCATACTTTATTTCCGGCTCCATACTTCAAATTAAAAATAGTCTGTATGGGTGAGACGGATGAGGGTTTGCTATCCGGACGAGTGCTGTCCGTAAATTCAGTTAATCTTTATTTGTTAAAATAGCAAATTCTCCTATGCTTCGTGGCACTTGATCTCCTTGGTTTGGTTCGCACCCAGGTAGCAAACCCTCATCCGTCACCAGCAGTTTGCTACGCAATCTGCGAGTGCCACCTTCCCCCGATTCATGGGGGAAGGCTTTAGTTGGTGCCTTTTCTCATTTTATAGCCATACAGTTTATTGTCTCTCCTCCATAAACCCTAATTTAACCATTAATAAAATAACAAAACAAATGAAGAAACCCGCCAAAAAGCGGGTTTCAACATCAATTCTTCATTCTTCATTATTCATTATTCATTAAAAGAAGCACCCTTTCGGGTGCTTCTTTGTATCAGAATCCTCCGATCGCTCCTGCAAGGAACTGGGCAAAGACGTTTGCGTCAACGCCGTTGACGGTGCCGTCACCGTTAACGTCTGCCGCCTTCTGCTCGAGCTCTGTGGGAACTGTTCCGCCGGAAAGGATCTGCTTCAGCTGATTTGAGTCCTTACCGTTTATCGCGCCGTCGTTGTTAATATCTCCGAGGGTGTATGCGGGCTCTACCCAATCGGGATCAGCCTCGCCGCAAACTGTGCAAGTACCGCCTGAGAACTTGTGTCCGAGAGCTTCCTTCACCGTTTCGGAAAGGATCTCGCCGCAAACAGCACAGCATACTCTTTCGTATCCTGCCGCGTCGCAGGTCGCATCCGCAGTTTCAGTTTCGCCCTCTGTGTGTCCCAAAGCCTCTATGACGGTTGCCTCGGTATAATCGCAGTTCGTGCAGGAAAGGCCCTGATAGCCGTCAGAGGTGCAGGTAGGCTTGACTACTGCTTCCTTGAGATTATGACCCTTTGCCGCAGCGCTTCCCGTTACGGTCTCATAGTCGCACTCGATACAGTAGCTGATCACGTCGCCCTCCTCCGTACAGGTGGAGGTATGCTTTTCGTAAAGGCTGTGACTCTTAACGTCCACCGTGTCACCGCAGACTTCGCAGATGCAGTTATGTACCGTTGCGCTCTTTGATTCAAATCTGAGATAGTCGTTGTTCTGATGGAACGCCGTTGTAACTATCTTCTTTTCGCTTGCGCAAACTGTGCATTTTACGATCTCCGCACCGTCCGTGTAGCAGGTAGCCTCGGTCTTTGATACTCTTTCGTATGTCTCGCCTGTTGCGTGGAGAGTGGGGATAATATCGTCAGTTGTGGCACCGCACTCGGTACAGGTGCGGCGAAGAGTACCCACCTCAAGGCAGGTAGCTTCAAGAACAACTACTCCCTCGTCAAATACGTGGTCGCACTGACCCTTCTGGGCTTCTCTTTCAAGAGTATCGCCAAGCTCGCGGCGAACTGCTGTCATAATATCATACTCATCCATATCGGAGTCCCAGCCTGCCGTTGAGAAGGCGGGGAGAGAAAGGTAGTTTGCAACGTTGTTGGATACCTTGCCAACAAGAGCCTTTGCTTCCTTTTCTCCTACGTAGTCCTCAAGCATTGTGAACATCTGATATTCCTCAACGCCATCGCGCATGATCTCAACTCGAAGAGTGCCCACAAGGCCGTCACGAACGAAGATTCCGCCCTGAGAGGGGCCGTAGAAGAGAACGCCGTTTCCGTAGATGGAGATGCCCTTGTCCGTGTACACGTGCTCGTTGGTCTTCCATCTTGCTTCCGTCCAGTTACCCGTTACGGTAGTGTCTACAGCCTTTCCGTTATTGGAATCGTACTCGTTCCAGTAGTTCGTGCCGTAGTAGAGATATCCCGTAACGTCATCCTGATAAAGCTGCCACATCATCATCTTGTGCTGAAGGCCCGTGCCCTCGATGAGGTGGTTTGTGTAGGTGTAGCTGCGGCTGTATTCGCAGGTGTACGCCCAGAGCTGATACTTATTGCCCTTTTCCTTTTCAAGAGCTATCTGAGACTGAGCGCGGTCGTAAAGATTACCGAAATGCTCCTCCCAGCTGTAATAGTCGTAGTTTACAGTCCACGCGCCCTCGCTGCCTGTGGTGTAAAGGCCTGAGTTGGTGTTGCTGAGGGAGCGAACCTTTGAATATGCGCCTCCGTCGTAGCCGTAAGCCTCTACCTCAGACTGAGGAGTGAGAGCATAGATCATGGGGCACCAGATGGTGATACTCTCAGTGTCTATAAGCTCCTGTATCGCATCCTTAATTTCATACATAGGATACTCGCTGAGGGGCTTATGATAGGTATAGTAGGGATAGGGGTGGTTATCGTGCTGAGGGATAACTATCTCCGCATCGGGCCAGTTGTATTTCAGGAGAGTAGCATACTGCTTTGCGCCGTCAATGGTGTTGGTACGCCAGTTCTGAAGGTCGCATATCTCCTTTGCGCGGGGCTCGTCGATGGAATAGAAATAGAATTTATCCCGGAGCTCCTCCCACATGGGGGAATTTGAGAACTGATTGTAGAGCTCACGGTAGTTGTGATAAAGCTCGGGGGAGTCTGTATAAGTATTGGTATATCCGCCGCCGGATGAAGTAACTCTGATGGCGGAGATACGCTCGTTATTCAGATAGGGGTTGTTAACGTGAAATCCGCCGGGAAGGTCCATTGGCATAAGGCGGTTTTCAAGAAGATAATCGTAGAACTGCTTGTAGGTTCCGCCGTAGCCAAGCTCGTTATTAACGAGGAAGGCAGACTGAAGAGCAGTTTTTTCGGAAAGCGCGAAATCCCATACGTAGCAGAAAACTGTGGCGGTCTTTATCTGCTGACCCTCGGCGTTTGTGATATCAAGCTGAGCGCTGTACCAGCCGGAGGGGGTGTCGGAGTCGGTCTTCAGCTTTATGAAAAATGCCTGGCTCTTGCCGCCGTTGAGCTGAAAATTGCCGAAATCCTCAAGGCGACAAACGGGGTCGGGCATCTCTCCCTCGCGGATGAAGGATTCGCCGGGCGCAAAGCCGTTGACCGTATCGGAGTCAAGGTTTTCAAGGGTAATGTAAAGCTCGTAATATACCTCTGCGGGTATCTCGTTGCCCTTTGCATCCTTGAAGCTTGTGACGGTGGCGTAGAGATCGGATATGGTCTCATCGGAATAGAGGATGAACTGAGCGTTCTCTATCTCGTTTTTCGCCATATAAACGGAATAGGTGTCCATTCCCGAGGGAGTGGTGTCGTGAGTCATTACCTTTTTAAAGGAATGCTCAAACCAAAGGTCGATACGCTCGTCCTCAAATTCCGCAATCTGCTTTTTATAGCTGTCGGCAGGGTCATCGCTTGCAGCGGCGCTTGTAAACGCTCCAACAGCGAGAGCCGCAAGGATAACTACAGAAAGCAGAGAAAGAAGCAGGGTCTTTAGTGTCTTATTCACAAAACACACCTCCTGTGTTTATTGATTCTACAATAATATTACCAAAACCCAAAGGCATTGTCAATCGCATATTATAAAAAACACCTTTATGATAACACCGCGCTCAAGATTTAGTTTGCGGGGAAGGTACTATGTGGGGGTCTTTTTGAAAAAAGCCTCCAAAAACTTTAAAAATATATGGGTATAAGTATTATTTTGTTATTATTTATTACCCATAGTTTGAAGTTTTTTGAAGGTGCGGAAACTTTTTTCAAAAAAGCTTCTGCGTCTGTTCACCCTCTTATCCCGAGCCGTAAAGCTGCTCGTAAAGCTCGTCTCCGCAGGAGCGTCTCAGGGCATCATTGAAAAAGTCGTCCGTATCGAAGCTTCCCTTTTTCTCGCGCTCAGGGGGAGCCTCGCAAACCTCGTCCTCCCACTGCCCCCGTGACAGCCACAGGGCGGGAGCGGGAATAAATCTGCCTCCCTCGCTTTGCCATTGCCGCGTTCTTTTCTGCGCCTTTACGGCATCCATCATCCTTTGAAAGAGCCTGTCGTCGGGCGCGATCTTTGAAAAGTTCTGCCTTGCCTCCGCCTTTCCCGTTTTCTTCGGATACTCTCCCCAGAATTCTTCAAAGCGATCCTCTCTATCCCTTTCTCTCTCGACCTCTCTCTCCCTTATTTCCTTTTTCTCCGCTATCTCTTCTCTCTCTTCCTTCTTCGGCTCGCAGGGAGGCGCTGCCTTATGAGCCGCGTTCGTCACCTCTGCTCCCTTCTTTCCGTTTTCCCGACAGATCATGCTTCTGTCAAGCTGAGGAAACAGGAACATTGCCGCCATTTTTGCGTTCCCCTCAAACTGCGGAGGCTGTTCTCCCTCCATTGCATACTTCATCATTGCGAGAACGAGCCTTCCTCTCTCGCTGTCGGAAAGCAT
>JAFQDC010000059.1 GCA_017416205.1 Clostridia bacterium
ACTATGGGTAATTAAAATAACAAAATATACTTATAGACAACTAATTTATCCTTTTTTCAAAGTTTTTTGGGGTCGTAGGGGGCTTTTTACAAAAAGCCCCCTACATTAACCACCCCACACAAAACCTAATTTGACGGGTTATACTCGGTAAGATTTTTTGTATGTTAATTGACATCTTTGTTTCGATTTGATATAATTTATCTGTATAAATATATTTATTTACAGGAGGCTGTAATGAAAAAAATCATATCGCTTGCATTATGTGTTGTAATGCTTGCAGGCTGTGGGCTCGGTGCAATCTCTGCATCTGCTCAGGGCTTTGTATACGACGAGACCTACGTTCTCGGCGACGTTGACGGAAACGGCGACCAGAACGGTAAGGATGCTCTCGCGCTTAAGGCAACTGTTTCGGGAACCGGCGGATTTGTCTGCATTGAGGACAGCGCAGACTTCAACGGCGACACAAGCATTGACGCGAAGGACTCTTATCTTATGAAGATGTGTCTTTCCGGCTCCGAATCCTTCGAGACTCTCGAGGGTGACTATCAGCTCTATAAGCTGACTGTCGGCGGAAATGATATTACCGAGTATTCTATCGTTATTCCTGCCGATACAGACAGCGAGAACGATAACCATCACTATGCCGCAATGGAGCTTTCAAAGTATATCGGTGAGGCTACCGGATTTTACGTTCCTGTATACCGTACCGATGAAAACACAGAAAGACATATCTATTTCCACCCCGTAGAGCCGGACAGCGCCGAGGCGAAGGAGCTTGAGCTCGGCCTTGAGGGCTATATCTACAAGGTAGAGAACGGCGAAATGCATATTTACGGAACGCTCAGAGGTAATATGTATGCCGCATATGAAATAATTGAGGAATACCTGGGCATCCGTTTCTACAGCGGAGAAAGATCTTATATTTATAAGAACAGAACGGTGGATATTCCCGAGGGTACGGACAGATATTACGAGCCTCGTCTTAATTTCCGTTATGTGCTTCATACCTTCAGTGTGTCAACGGCGGAGGCGTTTTTCTTTCCCAGAAGAATGAATGGAACAAACCTTTACGCATATTACGAGCCCTACCACGGAACACTGACGGGAACACTGTTTTTGCAGTCCCATTCCTTTGTTGAGCAGTGGCAGATGGCAACGGGAACGATGCCTGACGAGAGTGCAGGTACCCTTGCGGATCGCCTGTATCAGAAGTGGCAGTCCGGTGAGCTCAAGGACTGGCAGACCTGGCAGCCCTGCGCAACCGATGAAAAGATATATGAAAAGCTCTTCTCAGGTCTTCTTGATTTCTGCATCATGATGGAGGCGAGAGGCCACGTTCTGAGCCAGAAGTATGAGTATGAGACCTATAATATGTCCTTTGCAATAAACGATAATGCACATTTCTGCCAGTGCCGTAATTGCAGAAAGCTTGAAAAGACAGAGGGTTATTCAGGTCTTTATCTTGAAATGGGAAATAAGGCCGTTCGGGATATTCAGGAGTATTATCCCGGACTTAAGATATCCGTGAGCCTTTATGACTATACTATTCCCGCAACTATCCGACCCCATAAGGATATTATCATTTCTTACGTTGCACACGCCTGCAATAACCATATCCTCGGTACAGGCGACTGCGGTGATAACAAGACCTTCCTTGGAAGAAACAATCTTGAGGATGAGATTGCAATGAAGGAGTGGGCAGCTCTCTGCCGTGAAACGGGAGCTGAGATATGGCACTTCACATGGCCCGTTAACTATCACTACTGGCTCTCACCATCCCCCAGCGTATTTGACCTTTATTATAACTACAATTATCTTGTAAACGAATGCGGCTTTACAGGCATTCTTTACGAGGGCTCGGGAGCTACCTATAATTTTGAGAGCCTGAAAGCATATCTTGCTTCAAGACTTATGTGGGATACTGATATGACATATGACGAGTTTATCGGTCATATGAAGGAATATCTCTATATGCACTACGGCGACGGATATGAGTATGTTTACGAGTATCTCGTAATGCAGAACGAGGCAGGTGACCTTGCAGGCTGCTATTCCAATAACCACGCCCGTCCCTTTGATATGTATTCTCACGATTATCTCAGAGAGAATTACGATGAGATGAGAGGACTTATCCTTAAGGCTATCGAGATGTGCGAGAGAGATGACAGCGAATATTATCTCAGAACACTTCTTGCCTGCTGTGACTTTATGGGACTTTCAAGCTCCTATAAGGCAATGTACGTAAACGGCGACAGCGAGTCAAGGGCTGTATACGAAGAAAGATATACAGAGATGTATAATTTTCTGAAGGACAATAACCTGCCCATTTCAAGCCATGTTGTTTATACAGTTCCCGATAAAATAGATTTCACTGTAGATCCTATGACTCAGTTCTATATTAACGGCTCCTGGGAGTCATCCAAGCTTCCGTAATGTGTCCTGCTGATATCTAATAAAAAAGGGGGATTAATATGAAGAAGATCGTTTGTACGCTTCTGTGTCTTTCAATGCTTCTTTCTGCGGTATGTCTTTCAGTCAGTGCTACGCCCACCTACGGAAACCATTGGTTCGTCAATGACGAGACATATACCCTTGGTGACGCAGACGGTGACGGCGGGCAGAACGGCAAGGACTCCCTTGCCATCAAGGCAACAGTTGCAGGAATTGGTGGCTACAACGTTATCGAGGATGCGGCTGATTTTAACGGAGACAGCGCCATTGATGCCAAGGATTCTTATCTTATGAAGACCTGTCTTTCAGGAGCGGATTCCTTTGAGCGCCTTGAGGGCGAGTATCAGATATATAGCCTGACTATAGGCGGCTTCGATATCTCCGGGTACTCTATAGAGATCCCCGAGAAAAATGACGAGTACTGGGAAAATACTGAGTATTCTGCAAAAGAGCTTCAAAAGTACGTAAAAAGGGCAACGGGAATAACTCTTCCTATCTGCATCGGAGAGGCTTCTACGGAGCATGTTATCCGATATCACGACATTGAGATAGACAGCCCTGAGGCAAAGGCGCTTGGCCTTGAGCTTGAAAACTATATCTACAGTGTCGAGAACGGAGATCTTCATATATACGGAACACTCCGCGGTAATATGTATGCTACATATGAGATACTTGAAAACCATCTCGGCTTCAGGTTCTATAACGATGAGTATATCTACGTATATAAGAACCGAGTAGTGGATATTCCCGAGGGCACAAACGTTTATTATGACGTACCTCTTGATTTTCGATACGTGGGACAGAACTTTAACCATAACCCTCATCAGTATTATATTCCCAGAAAGTCTAACGGAACTCAGATCTACGGATGCTCAGAGCCCAAATACGGAACACAGACAGGCCCCCACTTTATAAATGCCCATTCCTTTGACTATTACTGGAGAATGGGAACGGGAATCATGCCCGATGAAAGCTTTGGTACCATTGGCGAAAGGCTTGCGGAAAAGCACCGTACTGGTGAGCAGATGAATAATCTTGCCTGGCAGCCATGCGCAACGAATAAGGATTACGACATACTGATCTCCGGAATGCTTGATACCATGACCATGATCCAGACGTGGAGCCACGTTTTCAGATATGAATGGGATTATGCCATTTCCTCAATGTCTTTCTCAATTTGTGATAACGGAAATTATTGCACCTGCCGTAATTGCAGAAAAATAGCCCTTACCCAGAAGGAAGGCTATTCCGGACTGTATATGGGTCTTGCGAACCGCGCTTTGGCCGATATGCAGGAGTATTATCCCGGAATGAAGATATATCTCATCCTTTATGATCATACCGTTCCCCAAACGGTCCGCCCTGCGGATGATATGATCCTTATGTTCTGCGGACACGCATGTAACAATCATATCCTCGGAACAGATCAGTGCGAGGGTATGAAGACCAATCTTGGCGGAAACAACCTGCAGGATCAGGAGGACATGAAGATCTGGGGAGATATTTGCCGTGAGACCGGAACTGAGCTTTGGTACTGGTCATATGCTGTAAACTATCACTATTTCCTTTCAGGATGTCCCAATATAGTAGATATATACTATAATTTCAATTATATTATCAATGAATGCGGCTTCAACGGAATCTACTACGAGGGCGGCGGCGCCACGTATAATTTTGAGACCCTGAAGGCGTATCTGGCTTCCAGATATATGTGGGATCCTTCTATGACATATGAGGAATTTACCGACGTTATGAAGGAATATCTCTATATGTACTACGGTGACGGATATGAGTATATCTACGAGTATATTATGATGCAGAATGAGGCGGGCGATCTTGTTCCTTGCTTCATAAATAATTTTGACCGCCCCGGCGATATGATGTCCTACGAATATCTTGCAGAGAACTATGAGTATATGAGAGGGCTTATCATAAAGGCTCTTGAGCTGGCCGAGAGGGAAGAGTGCATAACGAGAGTGGAATATCTCCTTATGTGCTGTGACTTTATGGGCCTTTCAAGCGTGTACGAGGAAATGTATGTGAGCGGTGACGCAGAGTCAAGAGTAGCATATGAGGAAAGATATACCGAGTTCTATAACTATGTTTCGGATAACCATATCGTTATATTCTCAGAGCCTAGCTACTATTCGGTTCCCGATTCTGTTGACTTTACAATAAACCCTATGACTCAGTTCTATGAGTACGGCTCAAGACGCACAGGCGTGACCCCGTAACAAAAAATCTCCGCTTCGGCGGAGATTTTTTGAGTGAAGAGGTAAGAGAGAAAAGTGAAAAGATTTGGTTGAAAACCTCCGTTAGGGAGGTTTTCTTCATTTTCTTTTATCTCTTCTCTCTTCTCTTTTCACTGAAACCAGCCGCCGAAAGGCGGCTGGTTTTTAATATTGCTTTTGTCTCTGGCGGGAGATGTTGATAGCTCCCTCGGGGATGCTTGAAATGTTTTCAAGAGAAAGGCCCGTTCCTATAGCAACGCAGGAAACTGCCTTGTCGGCAATTCTCGTTTTAATGCCCGTAACGTTTGCAATAAGCCTGTCAAGGCCGAAGAGAAGGCTTCCGCCTCCCGTCATAACGATGCCGTTGTAGAGAATATCGCCCACAAGCTCAGGGGGAGTGCGCTCGATAACGGAGCAGACAGCTTCGATAATTGCAGTGATAGGCTCTTCAAGCGCATCGGGCATCTCAAGAGATGAGATACGAACTACCTTGGGAAGTCCCTGAACGAGACAGCGGCCCTTGACCTCGATAACGCGGGGTTCGTCTCTCTGCCAAGCGCAGCCGACCTTGATCTTTATCTCCTCAGCAGTACGCTCGCCGATAAGCACGTTATGGCGGCGGCGCACGTATCTGATAATAGCTTCGTCAAACTTGTCTCCCGCAACCTTGATGGATTCGGAAACAACAACGCCGCCAAGGGAGATCACCGCAACGTCGCAGGTGCCGCCTCCGATGTCAACGATCATATGTCCGTTGGGGGTAGAAATGTCGATTCCGGCGCCAATTGCCGCGGCAACAGGCTCCTCTATAAGATACGTGTTCTTGGCGCCTGCCTGAGTTGCGGCGTCAACAACGGCGCGCTCCTCAACCTCTGTGATACCGCTGGGCACGCAGATGATAACGCGGGGAGCGAGAAGTGAGTTTCCGCAGGCGCGCTTGATAAAGTACTGAATCATATGAAGAGTGTATTCATACTGGCTGATAACACCCTCACGGAGGGGACGGATGGCAGTAATATTACCGGGAGTTCTTCCCAGCATCTGCTGAGCTTCCTTACCCACCTTAAGTATTCTGTCGGTATTCTTATCTATGGCAACAACGCTTGGCTCCTTTAAAACGATACCCTTGCCCTGAACGTAAACGAGGACCGTGGCTGTACCAAGATCTATTCCTATATCCTTTCTCATTCCGAAAAAATTTGAGAAAAAACCCATATTGATCTCCTTTCCGACGATATATAGACACGATATTACATAGTATAGTATAATACAAAATTTTGCTTTTTGCAATGAAATTGGAACATTTTTTTGCTTTTGTATAAAGCATAGGGTATTTTTGCTTTTTTGTAATTAAAAAATTGTAAATTTGTATTTTTATTCACACATTTTTTCAAAGATAGTGTTATAATATAGAGGTTAAAAATCAGCGTATGCTGTAAATTATATAATTCGGGAGGAAAACGGTTTGATCGAAGTTAAAAACCTTTCCAAAAACTACGGCCCCGTTCCTGCGGTAAAGGGTATCAGCTTTACTGTAAAGGAAGGGTGCATCTACGGATTCCTCGGCCCAAACGGTGCGGGAAAATCCACGACTATGAATATGCTGACCGGCTGTCTTGCGCCTACTCAGGGCGAGGTTAAGATAAACGGTCACGATATTATTGATGAGGCTATCGAAGCAAAGCGCTGTATCGGATATTTGCCTGAAATGCCCCCTCTTTATCTTGAAATGACTCCTTTTGAATATCTTGAATTCGTTGGACGTGCCCGCGGTCTTAAGAAGGACGCTCTCTACGACGAGATGGAGAGAGTCATGGAAAAGACGAAGATCGCAGACGTCTCAGACAGACTTCTCAAAAATCTTTCCAAGGGCTATAAGCAGAGAGTAGGTATCGCTCAGGCTATTATGGGCAACCCCGATATCATTATTCTCGACGAGCCTACTGTCGGTCTTGACCCTATTCAGATAATCGAGATCCGCGATCTTATCCTTGAGCTTGGAGAGGAGCATACTGTTATTCTTTCCAGCCATATCCTTCAGGAGATCGAGGCTGTCTGCGACAGAGTTATTATGATATCTCAGGGTAATATCGTTGCAGACGATACACTGGAAGCCCTCACCAAGGATGAGACCCTTGAGGAGGCATTCGTCCGTCTTGCAGGCGAGAGCCTTGATGCAGGCGCGGCATACGCTATGGCAAAGGCGGCAGAGGCTGACGATGATGACAGCGAGCCCGTATCCAAAAAGGGAAAGAAGAAGATCCGCGTTGAAAGCTCTCTCGGCGCCGCATACTACGATGAGGTATACGTTGATGAGGAGCCCGAGGCAGAAGAGGCTGCAGACGAGGATATAGAGCCTGAAGGGGAAGAGTATACCCCTATGTTTACAGATAAGGAGGACGGCGAATAATGGGTGCAGTATTTAAAAAGGACTTTAAGTCTGCCCTCACGGGTATGACCGGAATCATATTCATTACGGCAGTTCTCGTATTTGTTGGTGTATTCACTGCAATTATTCATTTTGACCAAAGATTTGCTCAGTTTGAGTATGCACTGATCTCCGCATCATTTGCATCTCTCCTGCTCACTCCCATCCTTACAATGCGTTCCTTCTCCGAGGAGCGCAAGATGAAGACAGACCAGCTTCTCTATTCTCTTCCCATAAGCACATTCCAGATAGTTATGGGCAAGTTCCTCGCTATGGCCGCAATTTTTGCGATCCCCTGCGCTGTGTTCTGCCTTTATCCCATTGTCCTCACCTTTTTTGCAGAGGGTAGCCTTAACTATGTTATGACGTACGGTGCTATCCTTGCATATTTCCTTCTCGGATGCGCTATCATTGCCATCTGTATGTTCATTTCCTCACTTACAGAGAGCCAGGTTATCTCCGCTATAATCAGTATTGCGGCGATCCTTCTCGTATATTTCCTTGCACAGTTCAGCGCATACATCCCCACAGACGATTGGTTCTCCCTTATGGTAGTGGTCATCCTTTGTCTTGTGGTAGCATTTATAGTATATTCCGCAACGAAGAATTATATTGCCGGAGTTTGTGCCGGTGCCGTTCTCGTTATCGCGGCAGTAGTGGTATATATCGTAAAGCCCGCTCTTTACGTTGGACTTGCAAGTCAGATGATCAGTGGTATCTGCGTGTTCCTTCCCATTCAGGCATTCGGAAACGGCGTTTTTGATATCACCGCATACGTATATTATCTTTCTCTCATAGCTCTGTTCGTTTTTGCAACTGTTCAGACCTTTGAGAAGAGACGCTGGAACTGATAGGAGGATAGAAAAATGAAAAATAAGAAAATACTCCTTACAGGCTCCTATTCAGTAGCGATAACTGCTATCGTTATCGCAGTTGTGATCACGCTGAACCTCCTTGTGGGTCAGCTTCCCACAACCATCACAAAGCCCGATACCACTCCCGAAAAGCTTGCAACCGTTGGCGCTGATTCAAAAAAGGTGCTCAAAAAGATTGAGAGCGATATCAACATCTACCTTATCTTCTCCGAAAGCAACGTTAATTCCGCGGACAGCATGAGCTTCAGAGATACAAGACTTGAGGAGCTTCTCGATAAATACGAGGATGCAAACTCAAAGATCAAGGTAACTGAGGTAGACCCCGTTAAGGATCCCACCTTTATCAAAAAGTATACAGATGATACTCTTTCTCAGAACAGCCTTATTATCGTGAGCGACAAGCGTGCAACGACGGTAAGCGGAAACGCTTATTATATGTATGAGATCGCAGGCTATGAGGGTCAGTACTTCACCTATGAAGAGTATCAGATGATGGCTCAGCAGATGCAGTATTATTACGGTCAGTCTGTAGATGCTACCGCATATTTCTTTGCTGAGAACGAGATAACAGCAGCTCTTGACTACGTAACTCACGACGTTCTTCCCGTAGTGTACGAGCTTTCCGGCCATGGAGAAACGTCCATTTCCTCAACCTCCTACGGCACTCTCCTTGCAGACGAGAACGTTGAGCTTAAGTCGCTTGAGCTTCTCAAGGGCGAGAGCGTCAGTGTTCCCGAGGACTGTGAAGCGCTTATCATAACCGCTCCCCAGACTGATATCTCCAAGGAAGAAAGCGAAGCTATCATCAAGTATCTTGACGGCGGCGGACAGGTAATGTTCGTTTCATATATTGCTTATTATACTGCTGAGGCTATGCCCAATATGGCATCCGTATGCTCTCATATGGGTCTGAAGGCTGTTGAAGAGATAATCGTTGAGAGCGACACGGAGGGATATTTCCAGTATCCTTATTATCTTATTCCCAAGGTAACGGGCAACGGTATCACCGCAGGCTTTGATTCAAATCTCTATCTCTTTATGGTAGAGTCCCACGCTATCACCGCAGTGGCGGATGCTGAGAACGTTAACGTTCTTCCTCTTCTTGAGACAACAGAGGGCGCATATTTCTATAACGAGCAGAACGCCACCGATCCCGATAAGGCAGATAAGGATAAGTTCACTCTTGCATATCAGTCCACCGTTACAGGTGAGGACGGCAAGGAGGGCGGCACACTTTATTGGTTTGCAACCCTTGCGTTCCTTGATGAATCATTCTATAATTACGGCAACTCCAAGCTCTTCTCAAAGATCGTGGTTGAGACCTGCGATAAGCCCACAAGCGTTTCCATTATCGGTAAGGAGCTCAGCACATCTTATCTTACCATCAACGAGATGACAGCAAACGCTTCAAGCATTGCCGTATGCGCCATCATTCCTCTCATTGCGCTGGCGATAGGACTCTACGTTTGGATCAAGCGCCGCTCAAAGTAATTAATATATAAAGCCATGACAAAAAAAGCAAAGAAAAGAATAATAACCCTTGTGTCCCTGGTTCTCGTTTTCGGTCTTCTTCTCGGCGGTTATTTCATCGGCAAGAAGCTGAACGAGGAGGACGAGGTCATTGAGGAGGATACGGGTACTGTGGTATACGATGCGGGAAAGAGCATCGTAACCAAAATGTCCTTTGTAAATGAGGATGCAGGCCTTACCTTTATTTATGAAAACGACAAGTGGGTGTATGAGAGCGACAAGAATTATCCTCTCGATCAGGACAGACTCAGTGTAATGGCAGATACCGTGACTAAGGTATCTGCAGTTGCAATAGTTGAGGATGCTACCGACGATCTTTCCGTATACGGTCTGAAGCCAGGCGTGATCACGGCGGATATAACATATTCCGACGGAAATACCGTGTCATTCATTTTCGGTAATACAAATAATTTCAATCACGCTCAGTATTTTATGATGGGCGGAGACGATACTGTTTATATGGCAGAAACCACCGTTGCGGGAGCCTTTGACGTTGATCTTGACTACCTGTACGGAAAAGAGGACTATCAGCTTATGGCTGATAAGCTTCAGGCAAAGAATATTTCCTCCATCACTATTGAGACCAAGGGCGGCAATGCTAAGGAGATAACAGATGAGACAGGCGTTTCCGATCTCTTTGATCTTGTCTACAAGCTTAGCCTTGATAAGTGGGAGGACTACTATGCCGATAGCGATGAAATGAAGTCTGAGTACGGCATTTCCCCCGAGAGTGACAGGATAACGATAAAGTATACCGCCGAAAAAGCAACCTCTGATGAAAACGGCAGCGTTTCCACGGTAAAGCTTCCCAAGGAGTATACCGTATATATCGGTCATAAGTACGAGAACGTAAAGGACAGCGAGGATACTCAGGCGAGCGATACCACATCCGCTGAGAAGGAGCCTGAATATTCATATTTCTATTCTCCTGAGGGTTCCACTGTTGTTTATACCATTGACGGCGAAACTGTAGACGATATCCTTGCATATCTTGCATATCAGCCAAAGGATACGGGAACTACTGCGGCGCAGTAAGAAAGGATCAATTATGATTACAGATAAGATCACAAATCTCAGAAGCTATGCTTCTTATAACGAAAAATTCAATATCGTAGCAGATTTCCTTGAAAAGAATACTCTTGCAGACCTTCCCTGCGGCCGCATCGACCTTGAGGACGGTATCTTTCTGAATGTCAGCGAGTATACCCCCTACGCGGCAGGTGATAAGTGGGAGGCGCATAAGAGATATGCAGACCTTCAGATCGTTGTGTCAGGTGACGAGTGTATGGACGGCGCAGCTCTTGCGGATTGCATTGGCGCCGGTCAGTACTTTGAAGAGGACGACTATATGTTCTACGATAAGTGCGAGGGCAGTATCGCAACAGTCAAGGCAGTGGCAGGTACATTTGCATACTTTGCACCTACAGACCCCCACCGCCCCGGCATCAAGTATACCTCCGATACCGTAAAGAAGGCAGTATTCAAGATTCCTGTATGACGGGAGAGAGTACGCAGAAACTTTTTTGAAAAAAAGTTTCCGCACCTTCAAAAAACTTTATAAAACAGATAAAGAGGAGCCGTTGCAACTACGCAATAGCTCCTCTTCTTTTTTCTTTTCTCGAAGTTTTTTGAGAGTGCAGAGAACTTTTTTTCAAAAAAGTTCTTTGCATTTTATCAATCAATATAAGAATACAGCTCGCCGCATTCGAAGTAGCGGGCCTCGATGCCGTCGAATTTTTCGTCGATCTCAAATGCAAGAGTCTCCATTGAGGACTTTTCGCTTCCTGCGTGACCGAGGATAAGGAGAGTCTTCTGCTCGCCGAACTGAGCCGCATCGCGAACGTGCTCAGCGTCAGCCCATTCGCAAAGCTCACCGCCGATAACCATGTCAAAATCGTTCCCCTCGCTGAACTTTCTGTAGTCGCCGCCGCCGCGGTGACCTGTGAGGAGAAGCACGCGGGATACCTTGCCCTCAGTCGCGCCCACAACGCGGGGATTTTTTAGACCGAGATTTTTCTTGATACCGCGCACAACGTCTGCGATCTCAACGGGCTCGTCGAGAGTTATGACCATATTGTTGTCAAAATTACCCTTCCAGCCCATTCTGTTGATAAAATCAAGATTAACGAGGTCTACGGCGCAAAGGTGCATAGCATCGTGATAGCGGTAGATAGTCAGGTTGTTCTCCTCGATAAGCTGCTTTTTCATTCTGCAAAGGCGGCTGTTTTCATCAAACTCGTCTATATGATTGTAGAATGTAGGCTCGTGAGTGATAAGAAGCTGGGCTCCCCACTCGCCTGCGGCGCGGATAACGTCGGGGGTAGCTGTGAGGCAGGTGCCCACCTTTGTGACGGTGACGTTTTCGTCACCGATCTTTATTTTGTCAACGGTCCAGTGTGCGTTAGCGTCCAGCCACTCACCGCCGACAACTTCTCTGAAAAGTTCAAAAGCTTTCATAGGTATCTCCTTTTTCGTATTTACTGAAAACAGTATAACAAAATTTCCTTTTCTTTTCAACACTTTTAAGTTAACTGAATATATTGATAAAGGATAAAAATGAAAAAGAAAGGGATAATTATGGAAATTCCGTTCAGAGGCTGTGCAACAGCTATAGTAACACCAATGAAGGGGGGCGCCGTTGATTACGGCTGTCTTGAGGGCCTTGTTGACAGACAGATAGAGGCAGGGGTGTCGGCTCTTGTGCCCTGCGGCACAACGGGTGAGGCATCCACCTTATGCCGCGAGGAAAAGAGAAGAATAATTAAGTGCACGGTGAAAAGTGCTGCGGGAAGAGTCCCCGTTGTGGCGGGGTGCGCATCCACGTCAACGGCCATTGCCGCAAGTCTTGCAAAAGATGCCCAGGAGGCGGGGGCGGCGGCGGTCCTTTGTCTCACGCCTTATTATAACAGGGCCTCCGAGGAGGGGGTGTATCTCCATTTCAAGGAGGTGTGCGAGAGCGTTTGCGTCCCCGTCATTGCCTATAACGTACCGAAGCGCACGGGGGTGTGTATAGATACGGATACATATGAACGGCTCTGCACCATTGAGAACTTTGCGGGAGTGAAGGAGGCCTCGGGAAACGCGGGCTACGTTTCCCGTATAGCGTGGAGAGCAGGAGAGCGGATGGCGATATATTCGGGGAGTGATGAGCTGACAGCCCCTCTCTACGCACTCGGTGCTTCTGGTGTGATATCCGTTCTTTCAAATATCGTTCCCGAGAGGATGGTAGAGCTTTGCCGCCTGTGCGAAACGGGAAGGGTGTGGGAGGCTGCAAGGGCGCAAATAGCCCTTCTTCCCCTTGCGGAAGCACTGTTTTCAGAGGTGAATCCCATTCCCGTAAAGACTGCCCTTGCAAAAATGGGCCTTTGCACAGATGAGATGCGCCTGCCCCTTTGCAAAATGAAGCCTGATAAGGCAGAAAAGCTGTTCTCTGTAATGCGGGATATGGGGTTGATAGGGTAAAATAAGATTGCACAGTGCGTCAAATTATGGTTTGATGGGTAGTTGAGCCAATGTAGGGGCGTGCATTGCACGTCCGTCTATCTGCACGATAGCGAACGATTCAGAATACCTAAATTTTGTAGGTGAAACGAACGATTTATTTGTAGTACCTTGTTTCAACTAAAAGTTTACGTTTGGTCTGTCGCGAGATCCAAATTGCTTTGCAATTTGCCCTTCGGGTTTCGACTACAGTGTCTCACAAGTGAGCCACCTTCGCTCAAGATGACGCGCGAGGTGGAGCTTGTCAACATTTAGATGAAACAACGTACTACGTTTGATCTGTTCGTTTGCCTACAAAATTCCGTTCCCCCACCGAAAGAATCAACACAAAAAACCGCGGTCTCAATTGAGATCGCGGTTCTTCATCATTATTTGTTTGGGGATTTTGCAAGGTGGACTATGTCCTTTGTGAAATTCTTTGCCATAAACCACATGGATTTCTTTTCGAAAAAGTCATCCGTGCGGAGAAGCTTATTCTTCTCTTCAACTATCTCATCCATGGTGCCTTCAAAGACTACGCAGTCGCTGAGGGTCTTTTCAAACTCCTTGATGGTCATAAACTTATCGACCCCCAGGGCGTAGAGAACGAATTCAATGCATATAAACGCGTCCTTTTTACGGTAGGGTCTTTTAAACCAGTAAGCAAGGGCGGAAAAATAGTTATACTTATACTGGTCCGGTGTCTGCTTGAAGCTTGCGATACGGGCCATCACCTTATCGTACTCCCCGTCCTCAAGGGAAATACGACACACCTTTACGGGCACCTTCTTCTCGCTCAGAAAGTATCGCGAGGGAAGCTCGATAACGAATCCCCCAACAAAGGGAGTGTTCTTATATTTGCGGGCAAAGGAGTACATTTTTTCGAGGGTGGGAGTTTCGGAAAGGGCAACGTGGCTGAAGTGATATCTTGTGAACTGCCTGATGAAGGCGCTCATCTTGTAATTTGACGATAAAAATGCAACGTAAATATCCTTCATATTTCGCTCTCCTTTTAGTTTGTGTCAGAGGCGTTTTCATCAAGAGTGACGAATTTCGTATATCTGCCGAGCCATCCCATATTTACGGTTCCCGTGGAGCCGTGACGGTTTTTGGCAACTATTACCTCTGCGGTGGTCTGAGGGTTATCCGCGTCCTTATTATAGTATTCGTCACGGTAAAGGAACATTACGATATCCGCGTCCTGCTCGATTGCACCGGAGTCTCGAAGGTCTGACAGCATAGGACGGTTTCCCGTTCTCGATTCCGTTCCTCGGTTCAGCTGAGCGCAGCAGATAACGGGAACGTTGAATTCCTTTGCCATAAGCTTTAGGTTTCGGGAGATCTCCGTAACCTCCTGAACTCGGTTGTCTCTCTTCTGCTCAGACTGCATAAGACCGAGATAGTCTACAACAACGAGGCCCAGATCCTTAACTCTTCTCAGCTTTGCCATCATTGCGGCAACGGTGATGCCCGAGGTGTCGTCAATAAGTATACGCGTTTCGGAAAGCTCGCTTGATGCGTGGGCAAGTCTCTGCCATTCATCGTCGGAGAGCTCGCCTGAACGAAGCTTCATATTATCAACGAGAGCCTCACCCGAGAGAAGACGGGTAACGAGCTGCTCTGCAGACATCTCGAGGGAGAATATACAAACGGCCTTTTTAAGCCTCTTTGCGGCAGATACCGCAAGGTTAAGAGCAAAGGCGGTCTTACCCATACCGGGGCGGGCGCCCACAAGCACAAGGTCTGATTTACCCATTCCCACGATCATACGGTCAAGGCCGGAGAAGCCTGTCTGCATACCGAGGGTCTCTTCTTTATTTGTGATAAGCTGCTGGAGATGAGCGTATACCTGAAGGAGGGCATCCTTGATCTCAACGAAGTTCTTGTTTTCTCTCTGCTCCGCAATGGCGTAGATCTTGCTCTCCGCAAGCTCAACAAGCTTTTGCGCCTCGTCCTCCTCGGCGTATGCAGACTCGGTAACGTCCTCGCAGGCTGTGATAAGAGAGCGCATTATTGCCTTATCTCTTACGATATCGGCATAATCCTTGATGTTTGAGGCCGTGGGCACGGTCTCCGCGATGAGGCGCAGATACTCCTTGCCTCCCGCCTCGTCGTAAACACCCTGATGAACCAGCTCGTCAATAAGAGTGACTACGTCAATATTTTTGCTTTTCAGATACATGCCCTGCATGGCGGAATAAATGCTTCTGTGCTCCTCAAGATAGAAGTCATCCACCGAAATAAGTCCCGTAACGGTGTCAAGTCCCTGAGGGTCTATAAGAACAGAACCAAGGACTGACTGCTCCGCCTCAAGGGAAAAGGGCAGCTTTCTTTCAATATGGTTATCCATTGATCCTTATACCTTAAGGGCAAACTACTACGTTTACCTTGCCGACGATCTCGGGATAGAGCTTAACGTCCAGGATGTAGGTTCCGTGAGCCTTGATGGCGCCGTCGGAAACGATCTTTCTCTTATCGAGCTCAATGCCGTGCTGCTCCTTGAGCGCGTCTGCGATGTCTGCAGTTGTGATGCTGCCGTAAAGTCTGCCGTCTGCACCTGCTGTTGCCTTGATCTTTACAGTCACGCCCTGAAGCTTCTCTGCGATCTCGCGGGCGTGCTTTTTGTCCTGCTCGATCTTGAATTTCTTAGCGTCTTCCTTGTTCTTTGCATCAGCGAGAGCCTTGGCATCAGCCTCTATTGCAAGCTTGCGGGGGAAGAGGAAGTTTCTTGCGTATCCGTCGGAAACGTTTACGATCTCGTCCTTCTTGCCCTGTCCTTTAACGTCCTTTAAAAGCATTACCTTCATTTTTCTTTTCCTTTCTATATCCCGATCGGGGGTTACATATTGTTTTCTTTAAGATAGTCGTCTATTGCAGCCTTCAGCATATCAACAGCTTTTTGTGCTGTGACTCCCTCAAGCCTTGTTCCCGCAGAGTCGAAGTGACCGCCGCCGCGGAGCTTTTCAAGAAGGAGCTGAACGTTCACGGTGCCCGTAGATCTGGCAGAGATATGGACCTCGCCGCCTATGGGAACGATGGCAAAGGAAGCCTTGACTCCCTCCACCGTGAGAAGCTTATCTGCCGCCTTTGCCGCGGGGATCTTGTCCTTAAGAGTACATTCTCCCTCAGCCGTTGCAATTGCGCAGATATCCTTGTATATTTCCACGTTTGAGTGAAACTTCAGCTCTCTCTGGAAATCTCCAAGGTCTGTTTTGAAGAACTCCTGAACCTCGCCAACGTCAGCGCCTCTTCCTCTGAGGTATAGGGCTGCGGAGAAGGTACGGGTTCCCGTGTTCTTTGTGAACTGGTTGGTATCAAGGAGGATGCCCGCCATCATAAGGTCAGCCTCCGCGTGTCGGAGCTCCTCTCCGGGGAGCACCTGCTCGAGCATCTCCGCAACAAGCTCGCTTGCCGCGCTTGCCGCAGGCTCGATATAGGTGATCACAGGCTCCTTTTCAAAGTCTGCAGTCTTTCTGTGATGGTCGATTATTGCAACGCGGTCGCAGTTTTCAAAAAGTCGCTTATCCTCAAACTGGAACTTGTTGTTAACGTCTGCAATAATGAGGAGAGTATCGCTTGAAATAAGATCCATTGCGCTGTCGGAATCAATGAACATTCCCGTATACTCAGGCTCACCTGAGAGCCAGGCGCGGCATCTGTCAAGATTTGAGTCGTCAAGGTCTGAAACGATATTTACGGGAACACCGCAGAAAAGCGAGAGCCTTGCAAGACCGACACAGGAGCCGAAGGCATCGAAATCGGCAAACTTGTGTCCCATAATGATAACGTTTGATGAAGAAGAAATATGGGAGATAAGCTCGTTTGCAACGACTCGGGCGCGTACCTTAGTTCTCTTCTGAGGGATCTTAGTTTTTCCGCCGAAGATCTCAACGGAGGTATCAGTCTTCAAGACCACCTGGTCGCCGCCTCGCTGAAGGGCGGTATCAAGAGCAGACTGAGCAGCCTTCTCTCGCTCAAGAGGTGTTCCGTTTGCGGCGCAGATACCCATTGATACGGTGACGGGAATACTGTTCTGACCTACGCGGATATCTCTTATCTTATCAAGAATATCAAAGCCGCTTTTCGTAAAGCTTTCAAGGTTTGAGCGCTCAAAGATGAAGATGTATTTATCCTGCTGATACTCCTTGAGAACGCCTCCTGCCTCATTTGCCCATTGGCGAAGCTTTTTCTCCGTATCGCCTGAAGCGCTTCTGTAGTCCTCCTGCTCGTAGTTGAGAAGCTCGTCAAGGTTGTCAACGGTGATATAAGCAACAGCGCTTTCCTTGCCGCAGAGAAGATCTATCGTGCGGTCAAGCTCCGTAACGTCGTGCATTATGAAAACGTTGTATATCCTTTTATCGGCTCCCTCAGAGGAATAGGATATGGGGGAAAATCTGCGTCCCTCAGCCTCAAGGCGGATATTATCGTCAAGATCTGGGAGAGTCTCGAATATCTCCGAGAAGCGGGCGTGCTTTGTTTTGATAAACTCAGCGGCGGCCTTGTTGCTCCAGATGATTATATCGTCACCCTCAGGGCAGATAAATGCAGGATGGGGAAGATCCGTAACAGCTCCTGCGAGGACATTGACGGTTTCGGGCAGAGGGGTCCTCCTTCTTTTTCTGGAAGCACTCCTCTTGACGAAGAGGAAAACGGAAACTGCCGCAATATATATGATAGCGGAAAAAGCGGCGGTGAAGGCGGGATGAACACGCGTATAAGCAAACAGCACGGCGTTGACTATAAGAAGGGCAAGGGCGCTGGTAGCGGCAAACACGGTCTCAAGAGAAACGGGATATACTGACTGTCTGTTTTTCAATTATACCCATCTCCTTTCCTTTGACTTTTGTAGTGATCAGTTGTTCAAGTTGTCGTCGTCCTTTCTGCGGGAGGCGACAAAGGTAAATATTTTCTTCCAGATAACGGCTCCGCTTCCAAGGAATGCAAGGAGCGGCAAAACGGAAAAGCGCGAGATTATAACGGCAAATGCCCCGAGGGCGATGATCATTATAAGGTTATGACGGGGAAGTCCCTTTTTAAAGGGGCCGTCCTTTGAGAATAAATAGCGCACTCCTGCCACAGCGGCGCAGGGCATTATGATATAAGCAATATTAACGGCGGCATAGAGAATAACGGGTATCTCTGCAAAAATTGCCCCTGCCGCAAAGGATGCGATAAATATGACAGAAGCGCCAAGGCTTAAATTTATCTTCATTTCGCGCGCCTTGAAGAGGGATGCGTAGCCAAGCCTTACAGAGATGAGCTGGAAGAGCCTTGCAGCGCCGTAGGCGATGACCTGGCAAACCATTATCATCACCGAGGGGAGCATCATGATCACAGTTTCGGTATATTCCTCGATAACGTCGGGGGAGTAGCCGTAAAGCTCGTTGTCCTTGCCGAGGTATCCGATAGCTGAGAACACCTCTGAGATAAGTGCCTTGAATTCACGGCCAAAGGAGAGAAGGCTTTCCTTGATACCTTGCCCGTAAAGCTCTGTTGCGGAGTTGATAAGCCCCGCTCCCATTGAAAGGGCAGTGCAGACCGTGAGAGCGCATACCGTAACGGTAAGGCTTCGTCCTGTAAAGATCATATAAGAAAGAACTACGCCGAAGAGCACGAAAAGAAGTGACGTGAGAGAATCTGTAACGTCCCCCGTTATGAGATAAGAAATACCAAAAGAGAGGAGAGGGGCGAGCCAAGGGAGCACGCCTCTTTTGGCGCAGAGGAGCACTGCGAAGCCAACACCTGCAAGGGCGCTGCCTCCGGCGCCGCCAAAGCCTACGGCTGAAAGGGTGGCGAAGCCCACAACGCAGAAAAATATGATTATAAAAGGGGGAAAGGAAAGAGAGGGAAGGTCCCTTCTTTCATTCCACAAGGGATATTTTGTATTATTCATCAATTATCATCCTGACTGAATTTGCAGATAGCTATACAAAATACAGTATACCACAAGCTCCCTCTTTTGTAAAGATTATTTGCGAAAGTTAAGACTGTGGAAAAAGCATTTTGTTTATCATATACTTTCCCGGCTTTGCTTTGACAAAGCTGATATATTTCCATTCAAATTAGGGTTTGACGGGTGATTTAAAGTTTGCGTTACGGCTACAGCATAAGCGAGGGCCCAAGTTAGTCCTTCCCCCGCGGACGTAATGTAAAACTAAGCTTAAAGTCTATGTGTCCGCTCTGTCCTCGCAGGAGCGAGGACCCAAGTTAGTCCTTCCCCCATGCTTCGGGGGAAGGTGTCACCGATGCAGTATCTAAAAACTCAAAA
>JAFQDC010000060.1 GCA_017416205.1 Clostridia bacterium
TCTCCCCCGTATAGTATAATTTTAATCCTTACTATGGAGCCGGAGATATAGTTTGCAATCATCTGACTTCACTCTAAGGAGCCACCTTCCCCCGAATCATGGGGGAAGGACTTGTCTGGATCCTTCGCTCACATTGTAGCCGTGAAGTATCATCATAATCTACTCGTCAAACCAAAATTTGATGTTAAAAAACACTGTTGTGTTATTCCAAAAAATATGTTAAAATAATAAAAAGACTTGAAAGGAGGGGCTATATGGCGCTTTCTGCAAAAACTCTGAGAAAACAGATATCCGTGATCAAATCAATATCGAACAGCTTCTCGCTGAAGACCATCCGTAAGGGGCAGAATATGCTTGGCGAGCTTATGGAATTCAGATATCGCCACAAGGTGGTACTGAAAAAGCACGCTTTTTCTCATTGCGAGGGCTCCTGGGTCATTCCCAAGGATGAGCGCCGCGAGGGAGTTATCCTTTATCTTCACGGCGGCGGATACACCTGCGGGGATCTTGAATACGCAACGGGATTCGGTTCGACCCTTGCGGTTCATCAGGGCACCAACGTTTTCTGCCTTGCTTACCGTCTGGCACCCGAACACCCATTTCCTGCAGCTCTTGAGGATGCTCTGGAAGCATACCGCTATCTTCTTTCAAAGGGATACAGCGAGGATCACATCTCTCTTTGCGGCGAAAGCTCCGGCGGCGGTCTTTGCTATTCATTATGTCTGAAACTTCGCGAGGAGGGCCTTCCTCTCCCTTCAGGCATTATCGCAATTTCCCCTTGGGTGGACCTTACCCATTCCGGAAAGTCTTATGAAAAGAATCGGGACGTTGACCCTTCAATGACCATTGAAAAGCTTGAGTTTTTCGCAGATTCCTATACTGAAAAGGAAAACCGCAAGAATCCTCTGGTTTCCCCTTTATATGCCGATCTTTCCGATATGCCTCCATCCCTTATTTTCGTCGGAGAGGACGAGATAATGCTCAGTGACTCCTTGCGCCTTTCCGAAAGACTTACAGACGTAGGTGTAAAGACAAGGCTCGTTATCACAAAGGACCGCTGGCACGCTTATCTTCTTTACGATCTTGAGGAGGACAAGAAGGATCAGAGCACCATAAGCCGTTTTCTCAATCAGGTCATGGCAAGGGAAAATAAGCTTCGCTGGATGAGGCTTGACAATGCGGCAAAGATATATCCTGCAGCGAGGAATCAGAACTGGTCAAACGTTTTCCGCCTTTCCTGCACCCTTACCGAGGATATTGACCGCGACATACTGCAGAGTGCCCTTGACATTACGGTGCGCCGCTTCCCCTCAATGGCAGTAAGGCTCAGAAGAGGACTTTTCTGGTACTATCTTGAGCAGATATCCTCAGTTCCCGATATCAAGGATGAATGCTCCTATCCCCTTACGAGAATGTCAAAGCGTGAGACATCCACCTGCGCTCTGAGAGTTATTGCCTACAAAAAGAGAATAGCCGTTGAGATATTCCACTCACTCACTGACGGCACGGGCGCTCTTATCTTTCTGAAAAGCCTTGTTGCCGAATATCTCCAGCAGAAATACGGGGTATACGTTCCCGCAACGCAGGGCGTTCTCGGCAGAGTTGAGGAGCCCTCCCCCGCTGAGCTTGAGGACAGCTTCCAAAAATACGGAGGCAAGGTCTCAGCCTCACGCAAGGGTAATACTGCGTGGCGTCTAACGGGAACACCGGAGTCTAAGGGGTTTCTCAATATCACCTGCTTTAAGATCCCCGTGGATCAAGTCCTTGCAAGATCAAAAGAATACGGCGTCAGCCTTACGAATTTCGTGTGTGCCGCAATTATGATGGCAATACAGAATATGCAAAAGGAAAAGATCCTCGTAACGGAAAAGCGGAAGCCCATAAAGGTGCTTATCCCCGTAAATCTAAGAAATCTTTTCGAAAGCAAGACCCTCAGAAATTTTGCAATGTATGCAACTCCCGAGATAATGCCGATGCTCGGCGAGTACGATTTTAAAGAAATCTGCGAGGTCATCCGCCATTGCATGGGTGCTGAGATCACGCCGAAGCATATGAGCATGATGATACGCACCAACATAAAAAGCGAGCAGATAATGGCTGTTCGCGTAATGCCTCTGTTTATCAAAAACCTTGTGATGAAGGCAGTTTTCCGCGCAGTCGGCGAAAAGAAATCCTGTATGACAATGTCGAATCTCGGCGCTGTCAGGATCCCCGAGGCAATGACTCCCTACGTTCAGCGCTTTGACTTTATTCTCGGCGTTCAGGCAACGGCGCCCTATAACTGCGGCATCATCTCCTACCGTGATACTCTTTATATAAACTTTATCCGTAATATCAAGGAATCGGAATTTGAATATAGCTTCTACAAGGTCCTCCGTGATATGGGCATTACCGTAGCCGTTGAGACCAATCTTCAGGACAGCTGAGAAAGGAGAATTTATGTATTGTATCAAATGCGGTGTTATAATGGATGACGGGGAAAAGCAATGCCCCCTTTGCAAAACCCGTGTGTATCATCCCGACTATATCTCCGAAAAAAAAGAGGATACATTCCCGAAGGATAAGTATCCCAAAAGAGAAAAGCGAAGCTTCTTTGTTCACGCGCTTCTTACAGGATTATTCCTGCTTCCCATGATCATCGTCACTCTTTGCGACCTGCAGTTTATGGGAGGTATCACCTGGTCCGGCTACGTTACGGGAGCGCTTCTGATAATATACAGCGCAACGGTGCTGCCTATGTGGTTCCGCTCTCCAAATCCCGTAATATTCGTTCCAACCTTCTTTGCCACCGTAATACTGTATCTGTTCTACATAAATTTTGCCGTAGACGGTAACTGGTTTTTCACCTTTGCTCTTCCCGTTGCGGCAGGAGTCGCGCTGATCATCTCAGCGGCGGTCGCCCTCGTCAAATATCTGAGAAAAGCTCTGCTATTCATTCTCGGAGGTGCATTCATCCTGTTTGGCGCAGGGATGATCCCCATGGAGTATCTGATGACCCTGACCTTTGAGAGCGTGCGATTCATCGGCTGGTCGTTCTACCCTCTTATCACCTTTGCGCTTGTGGGCGGATTTCTTATATTCCTCGCCTGCTATCGCCCCGCAAGAGAAGAAATGGAAAGAAAATTCTTCGTATAAAAACCGGGACTGCTGCACACAAATGCCGCAGTCCCTTTTTTGTGTCTATTGTCAAATTTTGGTTTGAAGGGGAGATATACGTGGGAGCCTTTTTGAAAAAAGGCCCCCACACCCCCCGAAAAACTTCAAAAAAGGGATTAATTAGTTGTCTATAGGTATACTTTGTCATTCTTTATTACCCATAGTTTGAAGTTTTTTGCGGAGCTTTTTTACAAAAAAGCGACATATAAA
>JAFQDC010000061.1 GCA_017416205.1 Clostridia bacterium
AACCAAAGGCAAAAGGCTCTGCTAAAGAAAAGACTCCAAAAATGAGCTCGTTCATTTTTGGAGTCTTTTCTTGCAGAGGAGGCGCTGCGCGCCGCAGTACTTTGTACTGCAACCTTTTGCCTGCAAACCTTGTCTATACCAATTTTTCGAAAGTTTTTGGCGGGGCGTGGGGGGCTTTTTCCAAAAAGCCTCCCACATATTCTATTCTCCCCCATAAACCGTAATTTGACGGTTAAAGAATAAATAAAAAAGAAGAAAAACACCTGCAAAGAAGGGCACTGACGATTTTCGTTGCATCATCTTCGCGGGCGTTTTTCAACAATAATTATTCGTTTTTCATTATTAGCTGTTCCTTGAGCATTTTTCGGCGTCAATAGCAAGAACGAGCATCAGCGCCTGAAGGCAGTCCTCGGGATCGGTAACGTCAATGGTGTAGGTGTCCGTCCAGTTCCATATCTCCTTTGAGACAGAAGCTATATGTTCGCCACCTTGGGAATAGATATCGTAGTCCCATTCAAAGAAATTTCCTTCAACGTGCCAGCCGCTGCAGTCAATATTATAGGCAGGCTTGAAGAGGGTAAACTCCTTTGAGATGCAGCCAACGTAGCTGTTCCCGAGATACATTTCAAATTTAGGAAGAAAGGTGAATACTCTTTCTTTTACGGTACCTACCTCCCGTCCGACACTGTCAAAGATCTTCAGGCAGTGTCCCCAGGAGAGCTGTCCCTTTACTGTAAATACGGTCTCTCCGTTTTCGTTGAATATATCATAGCTGTCAAGCCATGAGAAAAAGCGTTGTTTAAATAAAAGCTTCATATTTCATCTTCCTCGATCACCCAAGGCAAGGTCACCTCGGTCATTTTGTGGTTCATTGCAGAAAGCAAGGGGCCGAACATATCCTCTGTCCGAATCTTCAGGCTTGAGGTGTTGATGCAGGGGTGGCATCCAACAAACTCACCTGCAAGCACGTCGCGGTCAACTATGAGGTTAACGTGGTTTTCGGTATCGTTCATAAGGCCAAGTATGCTGACGGAGCCGGGAGTAATGTCAAGATATTTCTCCATAAACTCACCGGGGGCAAAGGACAGGCGGGAGGAGCCTATCTGCTTTGAAAGAAGCTTTGTCTTAAAGGGCTTTGGGCCGGGCATCATCAAAAGATAGAACTTTGTCTGCTGCTTGTTGCAAAGAAAGAGGTTTTTGCAAATAGTTGCATCCAGCACCTTGTCGATCTCCTCGCAGACAGCCATAGTCTCAGCCCTTTCGTGGTCTGCCTGCATATATTCGATCCCGAGAGAATCGAGAAGCTCGTAGCAGCGAATCTCCTTTGCCTCGCGGCCCTCAAGGCTCTCGGGCCTGCCGCGTCGTAGGGTAATATCATTCATTTTTGTCACCTTCTGTGGGTAAAACTGCGTTGTAGGCTTTTTCAAGTCCCTTGTTCAAGATCTGCTCTTTTCTCGAATAAATGGCGGCGGCGCTTTCGGGGGAGTCAAACATTGCCCCAACTACCGTCGAAGCATCGGGATAGGAGATCAGATCGGAAAGCTCGTACCGTATACTGCGGCTGACAGTAAGCAGCGCGTCCTTCGCTTCCTTTGAAGCATTTTCGGGAAGCATCTCACTAATGAATTCAGGGAGCAGTATCTCTTCTGATTTGTATGCAAGGTAGCTGAGCACAGTACCTGTTCTTTCAAAGCTTGCTTCCTTTACGTCGCCTCGGCATTTTGAGGGAATAGCAAGCATTGAAGCAAGATGGCTCACCGTGGCGTTATAGTCTTCCTGCTCTTCAGAGAGCTTCGGCAGGGGGAGGATGCAGTATTCAGTATCCTTCTCAGCTTTTATGTCCTCTGCGGTGTAGCCAACGGAGGAGCAGAACAGGGCGCGGTTTGAAGTAAAGTAGGAAACTGCGTGCTCACCAGGCGAGGTCTCGCCAGAGTACTGACCGTCAAGGATCAGCGAGTCAGCAGTCTTAACTACGTTTTCGTCGTAGTATACGGGCGCTACCTTATTTATTATTTCAAGAAGCTTTTCCGAGTCCTTGAATAGGGAAATGTCGTTCTTGTTTTTTTTGGTGTAATAAAGTCCTGCGGCGTGGGAGGCCTTATAGGCATCGTTGCTGTCACACACAAGGCCGAAATATTCGTCAAAATCTGTGCTACCGTTTTCGTCAAGATCCCATGAGGCATCCGAGAGAAGCTCAAGATATCGGTCAAGGGTCCATTTGCCCTCGTTCACAAGAGTGAGAGGAGATCCCTTCGTCTTTGTAATGCCAACAGCATCTGCAACGGTAGTGTTGTAGTAGAGCATATCTGCCCATTTCAGATAATTAAGAGAAGCGTCGCAAGGGAATACGTAAAGTGATGAGCCGATCTCAAGGTCAGCGGTGGCAGAGGGGCACATAAAATCCTTCGAAAAGTCAAGCTCCTCAACATTATAGGCATTTGCAAAATAGTTTTCGGGAATTGCCGAAAACAGTTTGTATCCCCAGCCGTATATAAGATCGTAGCAGATATCGTCGGAGAGGCTGTAGGAGCGAAGAACGTCGGCAGGTGTGTTTGATACCTTGACAAGCTCCTTTATTCTGACAAAATAGCGCTCCTCAACTGCAAGATTTCTTTCGTAAACTCTGTCATTTACGGTGTCTCCGGTATACGTATCGGCGTCAAGAAAATCACCGCCGTAGTAGTCGGCAATGGTTTCCGTGTGCTTAATAGCGAGGATGGTGAATTCACTGCCGCCGAAATCGGCATTTTTAAAAGCGTCCGGGGCAGTATTTCCCGCCCCCTCTTTTTTTGCGCATGAAAAAAGGGCGCCGAAAACCAAAGATAAAAGCAAAAGGAAAGCGATATATCTTTTCATAGGCACCCCCGAAATAAGTTAAGAGTTAATAGTGAATAGTGAAAAGGTAATGAAGCATTCCGCCCATACGGGCGGAATGCTTTTTAGTACTTTATTTTACAATAATTATGTTAAGGCCGAGGACCTTTCCGAAGAATTCAAGCTCGGAGAGCTCGGCATCGTAAACGAGAGCTGAGTGGTGTGTAACGCCTGCCTTGCTGATCTCCTGAAGGAAATCGCCAAGGGGCATCTTGGGCTTCATCCAGCCGCGAACGCTGCCCTGATAGTTGTCCTTCTTGGGCTGAATCATCTCAACGGGGGAGATGAGCATATTGTAGCCCTCGGGGCCCTTGAATACGTTAACGAAAACAGCGTCGCCTGACTTGTAGCAGCCGTAGCAAACGATAGGATTGTCAGCCTCGCCGAAGATGAAGTCAGTTTCCTTGATCTCGGGCTTGCCCTGACAAAGAGCAACGTTAAACTCGCCCATATGAGAGAGGCAGAGAGAGCCGCCCTTCCAGTCGGGGCAGAAGATCTCAACGAATGCCGCCGTGCCGAAGCCGCGGAGAAGAGCGCCTGTGATAGCCGCTGTGAGAACGTCGCCCTCGCCTGCATATCCCGTGCCTCTTGCCATAGCCTTGCAAGCCTCCATAAAGGGCATAACGGAAAGGCCGTTTGAGGGTCTGATCTCGCGGAAGTTAACTGTGAACGCGCCAAGGTCCTCGTTCTCGATCCACTTTCTTACTGCAAGGCAGTTGCGAACAGTCTTTTCGTGGGTATCTCTGGGGAAGGGAGCGATAACGTTGCACATTTCAAGATCCTTTTCGATCTCAGCGTTGATCTCCTCCTCGGTAACTGCGCTCTGGAGAGCGGTGAGAGTCTTTCCGTCGGAGTACACAGCAGTAACGCCGAAGGTCTCGAGGAGCTCCTCGTCGGAGATAAGGAAGTCGCCCATACCGTCAAAGCTTCCGCCGATGGTGCCGACCTTTGAGCCCTTGAGGCTTCCGGCTCCTGCAGCGGCGCGAACAAGGCGGCACGCCTTTTCGATAACGTCGCTTTTCGGGAAGTGGCCTGCGGCGATAGCGTAAGCCTTGCCGCGGCGGATAAGCATATTTGTCATATCCATAACGCCGTGGATACCGTGGTTAAGGTTGATGGCGTCGGGATCTGTGGAATTCATAAAGTCGTAGGTCTCGGTGGTGTCGAGAACAACGATGGGGAGGGAGGTTCCTGCAAGGGCGTCGATGGACTCGAGAGAAGGGGAGTAAGCGGCGTGCCAGGTAACGATACAGTCGCACTTTTCGCTTTCGAACTTTGCAACGCAAGCCTCAAACTCGGGTCTTATGCGGCAGAAGGGATTTCTTACGACCTCAAAGCCCTCTTTTTCGAAGGCCTGCGCCAGCTCCTCGTAGAAAGCGTCAAGTCTTGAACGGACGGAAAGGTTGATATCATCATAAAGCTTGATGTAAAGGGGCATAAAGCCGATCTTGATCTTTTTCATTTTGTATTTCCTCACTTTTAAATTAGAAATTAATTCCGAAAAGCTTTGCGGCGTTATTGCAAAGGATGTTTTCAACGTCTTTTCTTGAAAGGGAAAGCTCCCGGGCTGCTCTCTTGAACGCGCGAAGCTCCTCGTACATAAAGGTCGTCATCTCGCTCCAGTCGTCAACCTCTCTCATATTGGGGTCGCCGGAAACGTCACCGTAGAATCCGCGGGGAACAACGTTCACGTATCTGTCCTCATCGCAAATTCTGTACATACGCATCTTTGTGATAGGCATATCGGAACCGAACATGATCCTCTCGGGGCCAACGGTCTCAATGCACTTTGTCATTGCAAGGGTAAGAGTGTTTGCGGTGAAGTCCCAAAGAAGATTTTTTGCGTTCTTGAGAACCTCGAAGGCGTCGCCGATATCAGAGGGAACATAAGCGCGGCCGATGTGGGCGATGATGACCTTTGCGTTAGGATATTTATCATTTATCTCAAGCATCTGGGCAAGGTTCACAGGGTCGCGAAGGCGGAGTGAGCGGGGAATGTGGAGCATAACGATGCCGCCCAGCTCATCCATGACCTCCATATGCTCCTTTGTAAGGTAGTCGAAAATGCGGACTTCCTTTTCGGGAATATATGAGGGGCAGTTGTTGAGATAGGGCTTGATGCCTGCAAAGCCCGCAGCCATTGCGGCGCGGATCTCATCCTTTGTGGTGTCCCAGTTTGTGCAGTAAAGGGCGGGGATATTTTCCTGCTTTGCGCAGGAGAGAGCATAATCGTTTACCTCGTCCAGCCTGCAGGTGGGCATACCCATAATAACTGCCTTAACGGTCTTTCCGGGGAACATCTGGGAGAAGGACTCCTTCATATCCTCGATAGTGAGGTCGGGAGCAACCATATGAGGCCAGTTAACACAGCCCTTGCGGTTCTCGGGCTTTATTCTCTGCATCTCCTCCTTGTAGATATGTACGTGGCAGTCAACGATCTTATCGGGAAGAAAATCGAAGAGCTCTTCTTCATATACTTTTCTGTCGTAATCTGTAACATTTACGCCGAACATAGTCAACACCTGTCCTTTTTTTAATATTTTTTATCATCTTAATATATCATATTTCGAAAGGCTGTGTCAATGATTTTACTCTCTTTTGAAAAAGTTTTCAAAATATAACGCACATTACAAAATTTGATGCATAAACGATAGGAAAAGATACACGTTGTTGTAGTACGTTGTTTCAACTAAAAGTTTACGTTTGGTCTGTCGCGAGATCCAAATTGCTTTGCAATTTGCCCTTCGGGTTTCGACTACAGTGTCTCACAAGTGAGCCACCTTCGCTCAAGATGACGCGCGAGGTGGAGCTTGTCAA
>JAFQDC010000062.1 GCA_017416205.1 Clostridia bacterium
GGGGCTTTTTGTAAAAAGCCCCCTACCACTTCCTAAAACATAGTCGACTATCATCGGTTCGATACACTCACCTCGATACTCTCCTTGTTTTAGTTACGTCGTTGAAAAAACGATACTCAATCGTTTTTTCTGCCTCCTCCCGCAAAAACTTTGAAAAAAAGGGATAAATAGTCTATAGATATACTTGGTCATTTTTAATACCCATAGTTTAAAGTTTTTTGGGAGTGCCCGCGGACATTTAGCGATCAATTGCTTACTATTACCTTGTCCGCTCCGGCTTTACGGATGCGTGAAGCCCCACATTTACATAAATATTGCAAAAAAATTCTTTGCATTTTTTTTGTGTTATTTATGCAAAAAACTTATGATTACCGACTGTCATAATAAAGGGACGGTTGTCCGATACCCATGAGCTTGTCGCTAACTCTTCGTTAACAAAGAAGAGAACTTTATCATTGATACGTGCTCCGTCGAGACAAAGCTTTGCAGCAATAATGCTCTCTTCATTGGGAGAGCAATAGATAGTACCGCTTTGAGCCGGGGTGAACTGAACACCGTTTTTTCTGTCAAAGATTACCCCATAGATGGTATTGGGATACATGGAGTTCTTAACACGGTTGAGAACCACCGTACCAACAGCAATTTTGCCGAGAAAGGGTTCGCCTTGTGCTTCTGCGTGTATTATGCGAGAAAGCCATAGGATCTCGTCGGCTTTATAAAATGATCTGCCGGATATAAGCGGAGCGGAAGGGGTGAGAATAGCGCATTGATCCTTTTGCGACCAGTCAACACTGTATCCGAAAGCTTTTGCAAGAGGGCGGATCGGAGCGTACATAGTGCCGCTTATTATGATTATACCGCTACTTGCCCATAAAAACCTTTCATTTGCTGTAATATAGGAGGAACCGTTCTTGGCGCTGAGCGATAGGTTGTCCGACTTAACAGTGCAGGTCTTTTTTCCTCCGTCCCAGCTGACACTTGAAGCGCCCATGTACATTGAGAATTCTCTTATACCAACGTATGTGCTGCCATCCTTCAGAAAGGCATTTCCTGTGTACTTCTTTCCGTTTATCAGCACAGAAACCGCCTTTCCTGAACTTCGTTGAACTGAGTTTTCATCCGCCTCTCCCATTTCCTGTACGATTGCCGCCGAAGCAGGGAAGGATGCTGAACAAATGAGCATACAGAGTATCAGAATACTTGCAGTCATTCTGAGTGTTGTTTTCTTACAGTGTGCGTTTAACATATTGTCTCCTTTCCGTGGCAGAGAGCCACCGGGGAAAAAGTTTTCCCACGGATATTATTTTAACATTACCCCTTTGCTTTATCAACAAACAGTTTTTTCCTTGGTAGCGCTTCCATATATTGTTATGAAGGGTGTTTTATTTTTCATTATGTTCATTGATTTTTCAAATAAAGTGTAGTAATATATATGTAAGTATGCAAAGAATTATGCTAACGATCAAGAAAGGATCAGAAAAAATGAAGAAACTATCTGTGCTTTCTGTTTTAACAGCTTTATTGGCGGTGTTGCTTTTGTTGTCTTCCTGCGGAGTGCTTACAGTAAACCGTCCCTTTGAGGGGGAAGAAACAACTACAGATGTTGCTGATACCAAAAGGCCTATAACTGAATTCGAATCGGTAAGAAAAGAATATAATACCGAGTCTGAGAGCTTTATGAAGGATCTTTCAGGCAATGATTATAAAGGTGTTGCGGCAAAGATCGTAACATCAAAGAAAAAGCTTATTCTTCCCGAGGAGTCTATAGGTACTGTTCTTTCCAAGGACCTTGAGGAGAGAAACAGCTCTGTTGAGTCAACGTTGAACATTTCTCTGATTTGTGAGGAACGCGATCCCGATACAATGTACAAGGAGATTCGCGCCTGCCTTGCAACAGATACCTATTATGCCGATGCAATTATGTATCCCCAAAGTCTTGTTGGTAATTTTGTTGTTGGCGGAGCCGTTATGAATATGCGCGGTCTTCCTTCCTTTGAAACAGATCAGGAATATCTGTATCCCACGGCAGTAGCGGCAGGAACAGGCGGAGATGCAGTCTATGCGGTTGCAGGCCCTGCATCCCTTAATCCCGATGCGCTTTCAGCTCTTTATTTCAATAAGGATATAGTTACAGCTTTAGGACTTGAATCACCCTATGAGCTGGTGGATCGCGGCGAATGGACTATCGATAAGTACCTTGAGTATTTAAACGCTGCAAGTGCCCACGAAAGCTATCACGGATATACTTCTCAGAATTCCAATCCATATCTTACGGATCTGTTCTTCTTCTCACAGGGAGAGCACCTGACGTCATCATCACTCGGATCTTATCCCGTAGTAACTCTTTCCTCCGAGAAAACAGCACAGGTGCTTGCAAAGATAAAGGAATCGGTAGCCCTTGAAAAGTCTGCAGGAGGTGCTCTCACAGCACTAAACGATTTCTCAGAAGGAAACATACTGTTTTTGATCGACAGACTTGATTCTATGAAGTCTCTTGCAAACTCAAAATGCGATTGGGGAATCCTTCCCATGCCTAAATTCAATACAGATCAGGAAAAATATGCAACGCTTGCTTATTATGATGAAACTCTCTTTTTCGGTGCTCTGACGACCGGTGCTAATTATGAGCTTACTGCTGACCTTATTGCGTGTATCAATATCATGACGTATGGATATACCAACGATGCGTATTGCACCAACGCATCATATTATTATCTCAGAGATAATAATTCGATCAGAATGCTCTCAACGGTTCTTTCAAATCCCGTGTATGATTTTGCGTATTCATTTGCGGGAACCTATAATGCAATACCCTCAGTAAGCTTTATGGCAGTCCGTAATAACGTAGCGGGCGTATCCACGCTTGAGAGATATCTCAATATGTGGACAGGACAGTTTAATAACGCGATGTATGCGCTTTTTGATACGATGAACTAAAGGGATGGTTAATACTATGTACGAAAACGTTAAATCAAGAGACAGACAAATAATACCTGCTGATGTGCTTGAAAGTGTATTTAAAGAAAAGCTTCACGGATTTACAGACAGCGAGTTTCTCACATTTGACTGTAAGTGTGCCCTTGGAGCGACAGGCCTTCCTTATTATATGCCTGTATGTCTGTATGCGCTCAATGATCCGGAAATATCTGATTTTCTTTTTGAGTTGGACGGCGGAAGCCTTCTGCTTGACTTTGAAAACGGAATTAAGCTGTATTCTGAGAGTTGCGAGATCACGATTCCCGATAGTACAAGAAATGCGCTCCTTGCAATTTTTGAGCGACTTGATATGAGTAAGGGCTATATTGATGATGAGGGAGCACACGTGATCGATCTGAAATCTGCACCTGTTGGTCCTCATTTCGATGTAAACCTTCTTCTCGGTAACCGTGTAGGATTTGAAAATCCCCTTCTTACTACACCTAAGGCAGCTCTTGATTCCTTCGGTCGCGGTTCATTCCGAGGTAAGGCTGAGAATCAGGTCCTTTCCAACCGATATGTATGGAGAATGGAAGAGAACGGCGAGCCTGTAAACCGTCAGTTCTATCTTTATGAAAACGGAAAGCAGATATTCTATTCTGCCAATGTTGAAGAGAATGTAAAAACTGCCGTTTGCCGCCATCTTCAGAATAGAACTGTTATTGAATATGAGACAGAGTGCGGTCTTAAAATTACGAGAACTATCTTCATCGTACCGCATGAGGAAGATATGCCCGAAGCAGTTGAAGCTCAGAGAGTTGAGATCGAGAATCTCTCGGAGGGTGAGCGTGACATCCGTATCGTGTTTACCGGTATGCTTGCGGTATTTGCTTCAAGCGGACTTTTCGATGATGTTGTTTATGCAAATATCGTACACGAATCTGCAATCGTAACGAACGACGGGCGACCCGTGTGCGTTTCTCCCAGACTTCATCCAAAATACGGCAGATATTGCCGCAGATTTGCTACAGTTCTTGCAAACGGTGATTATTTTGACGAATACTGCGTGAATTACCGCGAATTTATGGGAAGCGGTGATATCAACCATCCCGAAAACGGAGCCCGACTTTCAAACCGTCAGAACAGAAAGGATGCTGCTTTCTTCGCTCTTGCAAAGACTATTACGATCGAAGCGGGAGAGAAGGGAATTGCCGATAGCTACGCCGGTATCTGCTCTCACGATGATGACGTAACAGAAATATTCCTCCGTCAGTCCAATAACTTTATTGAAAAGTATCGCGACCCTGCAGCACTCACGGCGGCATTCAAGAGTGTTGTTGATTTTGTTGAGAACTATTCCTCATACATAACCTTTAATTCCGAGGATAAGATACTTTCTTCGTATATTTCCAAGAACCTTCCTTTCCAGGTACTCTACCAGTCATTTGTTACACGTGCATTTGCATGGACAAATAAAGCAGGACGTAAGGTGGGATTCCGAGAGATCCAGGATATGTATGCGTCAATGTACTATATGACTGCAATGGGTAACTCAGGTCTTGCACGTGATATGATCAGCCAGTGGGCATCAAACGTATTTGAGGACGGCTATGCTTATCACAACTTCTATTGGTGGGGCGACGGCGCAGGTACGGGAAGTGATGACCAGCTGTGGCTCATGCAGGCGGTTTACAGATACGTAATGCTCACAGGTGATATCGACTTTGTAGATGCAGAGCTTCCCGTGGCTGGTACAAACGGAAAGACAAGAAAGCTATTTGATACTATGATGGCGGCTGTAACCTATTCAGGTTGCATTTCCGTAGGTGATCACGGCCTTCCTCTCCTTGACCATCTTGACTGGAACGACTGCCTGAAGCTTGATTATGACAGCATCAGCGCTCCCGAAAAAATGGAGCGCTACCGTAAGCAGATAGAAGAGCGCGGCCAGGAGTGGGGCGCAAGATTTGAAAGCCACTACTGCGAGAGCGTAATGAATGCATTCCTTCTTAAGATCGCATATGATAATATGGCCGATCTTGCCGATCTTTCAGGTAGAGTCGAGGAAGCTAAGTGGCTTCGCGAAAAGTGTGAAAAGCTTTGCAGCGGTATTCAGATCCATGCATGGAAAGATGATTTCTTTGCCCGTTGTCTCATAAATAACCCTGAGAAGGGCTATACTTATCTTGGCGCCGGCGGTGACGGACTTTCCCTTGAACCCTCATTCCCCGGCTCATATTGGCTCAATTCCTTCTCCTGGGCGCTTCTTGCAGGATGTGCAACAGAAGAGCAGATGAGAATAATGCTTGACAGCGTTAATAAGTATCTGAAGACTCCCGCAGGACTTACTCTCACGTCTCCCTGCGATCTTGATAAGGTCTCAGAGACTACCGCAATGGATCACTACTTCCACGGTGACCGTGAAAACGGAGCAGTGTTCAAGCACGCAACTATGATGGCGACTGCAGCAATGTTCAAGGCATGTAAGGTTATTAAGGACGAAAAGCTTGCATCTGAGTTTGCCCAGACTGCATTCTGGATGCTTGACCTTGTTCTTCCTTATCAGACACTTAAAACTCCCTTTATAACTAAGGGGAATCCCCGCTTCTGTACACAGTATAACAACAGCGAAACGGGCGAGAATATCGGACCTATGCTTTCAGGTACGGCAAGCTGGCTTTCACTTACGGTTTATGAATTCCTTGGAATCAACCACGTTGACGGCGGAATTGACCTTCGTCCCGTTCTTCCTTTTGAAACGGAGAAGGCAAACTATATTGTCAGAGTTGACGGCACTGAGTTTGACATAACCGTTGAAAAGGAAAAGGGCTTTGCAAGACCCGCGGCAAAGACAGTATATACATTTGACGGTGAATTCTGCACCAGCGTGATCCCCAACCCCCGCGACGGAAAGAAGCATATCGTAACAGTTAAAATGTAAAATAAAAAATGACAGAGATTCATTCTCTGTCATTTTTATATGTAAAAAGGGAAGAGTAAAATGAAATAACCCTTGACTGAAGACCTTCTTCACGATCTGTTAACTCAGTCAAGGGTTATTTCTGTTCACTCTTGAAGTCAAGCATTTTAATAACCTCTCATTCTATTTAATTTTTTTGTCCGCTGTATACATTCTGTCGATCCCTGATCTGTAAATTTCTATATATTCAATTTCCCTAAGGTGGGATAAACCTAAAGCTTTGGGATCTTTCTTTATGTATAGAGGGGAGCGTTCCTGACTTATAAAAGATTTTCGATAAGTTTTATTTCATTCCACTTTTGAAACCTGAGAACCTCTTTTGCTTGCTCTTACCACATTCGACACGTTTCTTTTAAGACTTATCGTTTTGATCTTTTTAAGTCTTTTTTAATTCTTCATCGGTATCACCCTTTCCTTGTCTATATATTATCATAAGAAAACAGGAAATGCAATACACGGATTGTACAAAGTTCACGAAAATATTTTATTCATATCGCAGAAAGTATACATAATGACGAACAAGTTTTAATGAACATATTGACAACCGGGTATAAGATTTGATATACTGAATATGTTGGGGCGCTTAGCGGGATTCTTCAATCGAAGAATCCCGCAGTTCTATTCGCCTACGGCGAGTTATATTGCTTCGCAGTTATATTCGGTTATCGCCGAGTGATATTCGCTTCGCGAGTTTTTATGCGAATAGAATATCACTGCGAACGTAGTGAGCAATATCACTTCCCTTAGGAAATATCACTCTTTGCATCAGCAAAGAATATCACTTATTATTAGCAAAAAGAGAGAGCAAAGCAGATATTTCTGCTTTGTTCTTTTTGTTTATTATAATAGAATAACCCCTCCGGAATTTTCCGAAGGGGTTATTAATTCGATTATAAATCAGTCGTTCATGAAATCGTCGTCATTCTCAGCGCCTTCAACGTATCCGTCTTCCATATCGAAGATATCTTCAGCGAACTCATCGTCGCCGTCGAAATCATCGAACTCGAAGTCGCCGTCGTCAGCATCCTCGTAATCATCGGAATCGTCAACTACCTCAAAGGGAGCCTCAGCTTCAGGCTCTTCGTATGCAATAGAGCCGTACTTCTCATAGAACTCATCATCCTCTGCGGTGTTAAGCTTCTTAACCTCAACCTCGTTGTAGCAGGGCATACCTGTACCTGCGGGGATGAGCTTACCGATAAGAACGTTTTCCTTAAGACCCATAAGGTGGTCGACCTTACCCTTGATAGCAGCCTCTGTAAGAACCTTTGTTGTTTCCTGGAAGGAAGCTGCGGAAAGGAAGGACTCAGTCTGGAGAGATGCCTTTGTGATACCGAGAAGAACAGGCTCTGCAGTTGCAAGCTGAAGATCTCTTTCACCTGCGTCGATACGGCGCTGGATCTCTTCGTTAGCATCAAGGAACTCAAGCTTCTCAACGTTGATGCCGGGAAGCATTTCTGTGCTACCGGGATCGTCGATCTTCATCTTTCTTGTCATCTGACGTGTGATGACCTCGATGTGCTTGTCGTTGATTCCGATAGACTGGCTGGAGTAAACCTTCTGTACCTCGAGAATGATGTAGTCATAAACTGCATCGATACCGTTGATACGAAGAATGTCGGCGGGGTTCTTGTATCCTGCTGTCAGCTCCTGACCTGCAGTAACGTAGTCGCCGTCCTGAACTATGATCTGAGTACCGTATGCGATGGGATATTCCTTTGTATCGCCGGTCTCTTCGTTTGTGATAACAATGTTGTGGATCTTCTTAACGTCGCGGATCTCGACCTTACCTGCAAATTCAGCAACGGTTGCAGTCTTCTTAGGCTTTCTTGCCTCAAAGAGCTCCTCAACTCGGGGAAGACCCTGTGTGATATCGCTTCCCGCAACACCACCGGTATGGAAGGTTCTCATGGTAAGCTGAGTACCGGGCTCACCGATGGACTGAGCTGCGATAATACCAACAGCTTCACCGATATTTACAGTCTTGGAGTTTGCAAGGTCAGCACCGTAGCAGTGTGCACATACACCGCGGCGAGCCTTACACTGAAGAACTGTTCTGAGGTGTACCTGCTTGATGCCGGCAGCCTCAACAGCCTTAGCCTGAGCCTCTGTAACCATTGTGTTGTCGGGAACGATAACCTCGCCTGTTTCGGGGTGAACAACGTCGCCGATAACGTAACGGCCGAAGATTCTGTCTGCCAGCTTCTCGATAACCTCGTTACCGTCCTTGATCTCGGAAACTGTGATACCGTGGGTTGCGCCACAGTCACGCTCACGAATGATAACATCCTGAGAAACGTCAACGAGACGACGGGTAAGGTAACCGGAGTCCGCAGTCTTAAGAGCTGTATCGGAAAGGGACTTACGCGCACCACGTGCTGCGATGAAGTATTCGAGGATGTTAAGACCCTCACGGAAGTTAGACTTAATAGGAAGCTCCATAGTCTTACCTGATGTAGCAAACATAAGTCCACGCATACCTGCGAGCTGTCTCATCTGAGTGATGTTACCTCGAGCACCGGAGTCGGACATCATCTTAATAGGATTGTAACGGTCGAAGTTGGACTGGAGAGCAGCAACTACGTCGTCAGTTGTCTGGCTCCATGTATTTACGACGGTCTGGTAGCGCTCCTCATCGGAAAGCTTACCGCGCATAAATTCCTTGTGGATAAGGTCAACCTTCTTTTCAGCCTCAGCAACGAGAGTATACTTCTCGGGAGGAATTGCCATGTCGGCAACTGCGATAGAAATGGAAGCCTTTGTGGAGTACTTGTAACCCATATCCTTGATGTTATCAAGCATTTCAGCAGTTACCTCAAAGCCGTGGTACTTGATACAACGGTCAATGATCTGTCCGAGCTGCTTGGAACCGCAAGTGAATGTGATCTCAAGATCGAAGAACTTGTCGGGATCGGTTCTGTCAACGTATCCAAGGTCCTGAGGAATGGGCTTGTTGAAGATAAGAAGACCCATTGTACAGTCAATGATCTTGGACTCCATCTTTCCGTCTCTTTCCTTATAGTTACGTACCTTGATTGGAGCGTGGAGACTGATAACACCGTTCTGATAAGCCATCATAGCCTCGTTGAAGTCACGGAATACCTTGCCCTCGCCGGGCTCGCCTGCGCGGTCAAGTGTGAGGTAGAAGGAACCAAGGACCATATCCTGAGAAGGAACGGTGATGGCACGTCCGTCAACGGGCTTCAAGAGGTTGTTTGCAGAGAGCATGAGGAATCTTGCCTCAGCCTGAGCCTCTGCGGAAAGGGGAACGTGGATAGGCATCTG
Source organism: Clostridia bacterium (assembly GCA_017416205.1). Taxonomy (GTDB): domain Bacteria; phylum Bacillota; class Clostridia; order Oscillospirales; family CAG-272; genus Avispirillum. The sequence goes on from JAFQDC010000062.1 coordinate 9,182, forward strand.
GTCGCCGTCGAAGTCAGCGTTGAACGCCTTACATACGAGAGGATGGAGCTTGATAGCACGACCCTCAACGAGTACAGGCTCGAATGCCTGGATAGAAAGACGGTGAAGTGTAGGCGCACGGTTGAGAAGTACGGGATGCTCCTTGATTACGTTCTCAAGTGCGTCCCAAACTTCGGGACTAGCCTTTTCAACCTTCTTCTTAGCATCCTTAATGTTCTGAGCCTTCTGTGTCTCGTGGAGACGCTTCATAACGAAGGGCTTGAAGAGCTCGAGAGCCATTTCCTTAGGAAGACCGCACTGGTAGATCTTAAGAGTAGGGCCTACAACGATAACGGAACGGCCGGAATAGTCAACTCGTTTACCGAGAAGGTTCTGTCTAAAGCGTCCCTGCTTACCGCGGAGCATCTCGGAGAGAGACTTGAGAGGACGGTTGGAGGGGCCTGTAACGGGCTTACCTCTTCTGCCGTTGTCGATAAGAGCGTCTACAGCTTCCTGGAGCATACGCTTCTCGTTACGAACGATGATCTCGGGAGCACGGTACTCGATAAGTCTCTTAAGACGGTTGTTTCTGTTGATAACTCTACGGTAAAGGTCGTTAAGGTCACTTGTAGCAAAGCGGCCGCCGTCGAGCTGTACCATAGGACGGATATCGGGGGGGATTACGGGAACAACGTCAAGAACCATCCATGAGGGATCGTTTCCGGACTTTCTGAAGGATTCAACTACTTCAAGTCTTTTGATGATACGAACCTTCTTCTGACCTGTAGCGCGGGAGAGCTCTTCTTTAAGGTCCTCAGCGAGCTTGGGAATATCAAGCTCCTTCAGAAGCTCCTTAACGGCCTCAGCGCCCATACCAACGCGGAAGTCATTCTCGTACATGGTGTAGTACTCTCTGTATTCCTTCTCAGAAAGAAGCTGATACTTGGAAAGAGGAGTAACACCGGGATCTATAACGATATATGCTGCAAAGTAAAGAACTTTTTCAAGGTGTCTGGGGGAGATATCAAGGAGAAGACCCATTCTGGAGGGAATCGCCTTGAAGTACCAGATATGGGAAACGGGAGCTGCAAGCTCGATATGACCCATTCTTTCACGGCGGACGTTCTTCTGAGTTACCTCAACGCCGCACTTTTCGCACACCTTGTTCTTATGACGGATACGTTTATATTTACCGCAAAGGCACTCCCAGTCCTTGGTAGGTCCAAAGATACGCTCGCAGAACAGACCGTCGCGCTCAGCCTTGAGTGTACGGTAGTTTATAGTCTCGGGCTTCTTGACCTCGCCGTAGGACCATGAACGGATCATCTCGGGAGACGCCAATCCGATTTTTATTGAATCAAATGTATTGTGTTCCATCGGCAAATTACCTTCTTTAAACTAATTTTTTGTGGTTTGTGCGAAATCAGAATTCGTCATCTGCATCAGCTGCGTCAGAATAGAAGATACCGTCAGCATCTATCTCGCCGCCGAAATCCTCGGCAGTGAAGCTGTCGTATACTTCGTTTTCCGTAGCAACTGTTTCGCCAACGTCGTCTGCGGTAACGCGATCAATGAACTTGTCGGGACGCATAGTTGTTGTCTCGGGATCCGTGCCGAGCTTAGCAAGCTCGATCTCGTTTCCGTCCTTATCAAGAACGCGAACGTCAAGAGCAAGTGCCTGAAGCTCACGAACCATAACCTTGAAGGATTCGGGAACGCCGGGGGTAGGAATGTTCTGACCCTTAACGATTGCCTCGTAGGTCTTAACACGTCCGACAACGTCGTCGGATTTAACTGTAAGGATCTCCTGAAGTGTATAAGCTGCGCCGTATGCCTCGAGAGCCCAAACCTCCATCTCACCGAATCTCTGACCGCCGAACTGAGCTTTACCGCCGAGGGGCTGCTGAGTGATGAGGGAGTAAGGACCTGTGGAACGTGCGTGGATCTTATCGTCAACCAGGTGATGGAGCTTCAGGTAGTACATGATACCAACGGTTACAGGGTTATCAAATGCTTCACCTGTACGGCCATCGTAGAGAATAGACTTACCATCAACGATATAAAGTCTGCCCTCTGTACGAAGAGCTTCAATATAAGCCTTGCGGTCGGGCATATCGTCAGCGATCTTTTCATAGGTCTTCTGACCGTCCTCGGAAACTACCTCCTCAAGGAGATACTTACCGTCGATGTTCTCAAGAGGAAGAACAGGTCTCTGGAGGCCTGCCATACGGAGGCACTCAGTGATGTCCTTCTCCTTTGCGCCGTCGAATACGGGGGTCATGATCTTCCAGCCAAGCTTTCTTGCTGCGATACCAAGGTGTACCTCAAGTACCTGACCGATGTTCATTCGTGAAGGAACGCCCAGAGGGTTAAGCACGATATCAAGAGGTGTACCGTCGCGAAGGAAGGGCATATCCTCAGGGGGAAGAATACGGGAAACGACACCCTTATTACCGTGACGGCCCGCCATCTTGTCACCTACGGAGATCTTACGCTTCTGCGCGATATAAACTCTGATGACCTTGTTAACGCCGGGAGCGAGAGTATCATCACCCTTTTCACGGGAGAATACCTTTACGTCGATAACGATACCGTTCTGACCGTGGGGAACACGGAGAGATGTATCACGAACCTCACGGCTCTTTTCGCCGAAGATCGCGCGAAGGAGTCGCTCCTCAGCTGTAAGCTCGGTCTCACCCTTAGGTGTTACCTTACCAACGAGGATATCTCCGGGGCGAACCTCAGTACCGATCTTGATAACGCCGTCAGCGTCAAGATCCTTGAGAGCGTCATCACCAACGTTGGGGATCTCGCGTGTGATCTCCTCAGCGCCGAGCTTTGTATCTCTTGCTTCGTGGGAATATTCTTCTATATGGATAGATGTGTAAACGTCGTCGCGAACGAGGCGCTCGTTAAGGAGAACCGCGTCCTCGTAGTTGTAACCCTCCCAGGTCATAAATCCGATAAGAGCGTTCTTACCGAGAGCGATCTCACCGTCTGCGGTAGCAGGACCGTCAGCAATTACCTGACCCTTGAGAACTCTCTCGCCCTTGGAAACGATAACCTTCTGGTTAACGCAGGTGGACTGGTTACTTCTCTTGAACTTAACGAGGTGGTATGTCTTCTTCTGACCGTCGTCACCGTGAACGGTAATGGAATCAGCGTCAACTGCATCAACGTAGCCGTCCGTTTCGCAGACTACGCAAACACCGGAGTCAACTGCAGCCTTGTGCTCCATACCTGTACCGACGATAGGAGAGTCTGTTATCATAAGAGGAACAGCCTGCTTCTGCATGTTTGAACCCATGAGCGCACGGGAGTTGTCGTCGTTTTCAAGGAAGGGGATGGAGGAGGTTGCAACGGAAACCACCATCTTGGGGGATACGTCCATAAAGTCAACTTCAGATGCATCAATTTCGATGATCTCTGCCTTATCACGGGCTGCGACTTTACGGTTCTTGAAGCGTCTGTTTTCATCAAGGGGCTCGTTTGCCTGAGCCACGATGTAGTTATCCTCTACATCGGCAGTCATATAAACTACCTCGTTTGTAACAACGCCTGTTTCCTTGTCCACCTTAAGGTAGGGAGCCTCGATAAATCCGTACTTGGAGATCTTAGCGTAGGTGGAAAGGTAAGAGATAAGACCGATGTTAGGACCTTCAGGTGTTTCGATAGGACACATACGGCCGTAATGAGTATAGTGAACGTCACGAACGTCGAAGGACGCGCGGTCACGGGAGAGACCTCCGGGACCGAGAGCGGAGATACGGCGCTTGTGAGTAAGCTCAGCCAGGGGGTTAGCCTGGTCCATGAACTGTGAAAGGGGAGAAGAGCCGAAGAACTCACGGATAGCAGTCACGATAGGACGGATATTGATAAGGTTCTGAGGAGTAAGGCTCTCGTTATCCTGAATATTCATTCTTTCCTTAACGATCTTGTCCATTCTGGAGAGACCGATACGGAGCTGGTTCTGGAGAAGCTCACCTACGCAGCGAAGACGTCTGTTGCCAAGGTGGTCGATGTCATCAAGAGAACCGATACCGTGGGAGAGACAGAGCAGGTAGTTGATGGAGGAAAGAATATCGTCGGGAGTAATGTGGGTGGGGCAGAGCTCAGCCATTCTTCGCTTAGCGATCTCCTTGATCTCGTCAAGGTCTCCGCCTGCCTCTTCGCAGATCTCTGTGAGGACCTTGTAGTTTACCTTTTCGGAAACACCGATATCTGAGAGATCGTCGCCGATAACGTCTGCAGGCCATACGGAGCCGTTTGTAAATACCTTTACCTCAGTGCCGCTTTCCATACGGAGGTAAACTGTATCAACGCAAGCGTGCTCGATTGCCATTGCATCGTCCTTTGTGAGAACAACACCCTCGTCGAAGAGAACCTCGCCTGTGAGGGGGCTGATAACGGGGCGGGAAAGTCTGAATCCACCGATACGGTTGCCAAGGGAGAGCTTCTTATCGTACTTGTATCTACCAACGGGGTAGAGGTCGTATCTCTTGGGATCGAAGAGAAGACCATTGATGAGGATCTCGGCACTCTCAACGATTGCAGGCTCGCCGGGACGGAGCTTCTTGTAGATCTCCTTGAGAGCCTCATCACGGATAGTGGAGCGTGCTTCGATTGCAAGCTTTTCGCACTCGTCCTTTTCGAGAGTTGCAGTAAGCTTTACCTCGTCACCGAAATATTCCTTGATCTGTGCGGGAGACTCAATACCGAGTGCACGGATAAGAACGGTTACGGGAAGCTTACGGTTTTTATCGATACGTACATAGAATACGTCGTTGGCGTCTGTTTCATATTCAAGCCATGCTCCGCGGTAGGGAATAACTGTAGCAGAGTATGTCTTCTTACCGGACTTGTCGATTGCGCTATCGTAGTAGATACCGGGGGAACGTACTATCTGAGAAACGATAACACGCTCGGCACCGTTGATAACGAATGTACCGGTAGATGTCATTATGGGGAAATCACCCATAAAGATGTCGGATTGTTTTACCTCACCTGTAAGTCTGTTGGTGAGACGAACGGAAACCTTAAGGGGAGCGGCATAGTTTGCGTCACGCTCCTTGCACTCTTCAACAGAGTACTTAGGCTCCTGATCGAAAGAATAGCCGACGAACTCAATGAAAAGGTTACCTGTATAGTCGGTAATGGGGGACACATCCCTCAGTACCTCCATAAGACCTTTTTCCATAAACCAGTTGAAAGAATCCTTCTGGATCTCGATCAGGTTAGGAAGTTCGATCGCCTCATTGATCTTCGAGAAGCTCATTCTCGTTTTTTTGCCCACTGTAACGGGTTTGACCATCGAGTTATCACTCCAATCCTATGAAAGAAAACGGGTCGGTCGGCAAACACAAAAGCGCTGAGATCTCTTAGGAAAACAGGGCTTTGACTGCCGTTTTTCTTTCAAAATAATATAATATATTTGCTGTAAAAACAAATTAGTGCAATATACTATTATATTGAAAAACCTGTAAAAGTCAAGCAAAATAAGGAAAAAGCATTAAAATAATTCCAAAAAAAATCACAATTTGCTTTTTGTTCTCTGAATATTTACAAAAAATTAAAATGTAAATAAATTGTAAATTATACTGATTTTGCGGCGCTTTTTTATTGTTTTGTATCAAAAAAGGAGCTGTAATTTGTAACAGCTCTTTTTTGATCATAGTATTTTTGTTAAGATTCGGAGTATAGCAGATGCCATACGAGAGAACCCCATATCGTTGGGATGCACTCCGTCAACGGTACAGTCCTCTCTGAATTCTCCGTCGAATATGCTTGTGCCGTCAACAAAATAGACGTTCCCATCCCCGTTTTCGAGGGCGTTTTCGTATGTGCGCTTTATTATATCCCGTCTTGTTATATCATCTTTTTCAGCAGCAGCACGTGGCGCTGAAAGGATTATAACGGGAAGACTGGGATGAGATTTTCTTATATCTTTGAAAAAAGGCTCGTGGGTTTTTGAGAGATATTCAACGGTCGGTGCGTTGTAATCGTAGTCCAAAACAAAGGCACTCATGGAAAGTGAGCTAATATAGCTTGCCATTTCAGGCTCAGCAACGCAGGCTCCTGAAAAACCGAGGTTCAGATAATCAACGTTCGTTTCGTGTGAAATAAGAGCCTCGTAGGACGTTCCGGGGCGGGAAGCGCATCCTCCCTGAGTAATGGACGAACCGTAATAAACCATCGGTGAAAGCTCTCGGTACGGTGCGCCCGCTTCAAGAACAGCATCCGGAGAAACACCGATCTCAAGCTTTGTTACTCTGTTGTAAAGAGGGAAGTTAACTGTAAGAGCGCGTTTTTTCTTTTGTGAAAGATCTGCAAAGCACTCATAAGAGTTTCTACCCTGCGTTATCCCTGCCCAGGGAATAAAGCTTTTGAGATACCTCTCACGTCCATCTGTAAGCTCGTACATATCAAAGCCGCAGGAGCCGCAAAGAGTCATATGGCCCATATGACAAGCCCCGTCGATGGATACCCTTATGGCAATATACTGAGAGTCAGTTGTGAAACGCACACGAACTCCTGCGGTGTTATAGGAAAGCCAGTTAACACCGCCGTTAACTCCTTCAAGATGGGGAAGACGGCGAAACGGATCGTCATATCCGTCACCCATATATGCTCCGTATATCTGAAATGGCGTGTCCTTTACGTTATGAAATACGACCTCGTGACCGTCAATAGTCTCGGGCACAAAGTTCTTGTCAATGCTTTCAATAATATTACTCATAGCTTAGTAGTGATATGTATCTTTCATTTTTATAAAGAAGAATATTGTAACGATAAGCGAAACAAGCTCTGCAAAAACAATGGAAAGCCACACACCGTCAAGCTCAAAGATCAGCGGCAGTAAAAGAACGGCTATGACCTGAAAAAGAAGTGTTCTCGCAAAGGATATGATGGCTGATATGATACCGTTGTTAAGGGCTGTAAAAAATGACGAGCCGAAAATGTTAAAGCCAATGATCAGGAATGAGAGCGAGTATAGAATGAATCCGCGGACTGTCATAGCATAAAGCTCGCTGTCGTAGCCTACGAATATCTTTGAAAGGGGTGCGGCAAGAAGCAACGCAAGGGCGGTCATTACCACTGAAAATACAGCAATTACCGTAATACATTTTTTAGACAGATTTTTAAGCTCATCTGAGTTCGAAGCGCCGTAGTGGTATCCGATCAGAGGAGCGGTGCCGATAGAAAAACCGATAAATACGGAAAGGAATATGAAATTAACGTACATTATAACTCCGTATGCGGCGATGCCGTTCTCACCCGCAAGGCGCATAAGCTGGAAGTTATAAAGAATGTTAACAAGAGAAAGGGAAAGATTCGTCATCATTTCCGATGATCCGTTGGCGCAGGTCTTAAACAGGGCCTTTGGCATAAAGTGAGTTTTTGTAAGACGCAAAAGCCCCTTGCGGTTTGACATAAAGTATATGAGAGGAATTACACATCCGATAAGCTGGCTGATTGCCGTTGCAAATGCCGCTCCCTCAATTCCCCATCTGAACAGAGCAACGAAGAGCGCGTCGAGCACGATGTTGGTAACGCCTGCGGCAACAGTTATGAAAAGGCCGAATTTTGGCTTTTCCGCGCATATGAGAAAGCTCTGAAACTCGTTTTGCAAAATGAATGCAACAGAGAAGGGAATTATTATATATCCGTATTTAAGGCAGTATTCTGCCATTTCTCCCTCAGCGCCCAGCATTGCGGTAATGGGGCGAAGAAGAATGATCCCAAGAATGGAGAGCGCGATGCCCGAAATAATGGAAACGTATATGAGAAGGGAGAATATCTCATTTGCCTTCTTGCGGTCCCCCTGACCTAAAGTCATTGAAATCAGGGCAGAGCCGCCCGTTCCGATCATAAATCCGATGGTGCCGAGGATCATGCAAACGGGCATAATAAGGTTGATGGCGGCAAAGGGCGTCTTTCCAACAAAATTTGAAACGAATATACCATCAATAACTCCGTATATTGACGTAAATATCATCATAATTACGGAGGGGACGGTAAATCTGATAAGCTTTGAAAAGGTAAAGTGATCTGAAAGCTTGATTTCCATTGTTATTTGGTTTGTGTTTCGTATATAAAGACGGGTCCGTGAGCGCCGAAAACGTTCCATTTTCCGGCGCCGAGGCGTGCAAAGATAGCCTCTCTTTCTTTTGCGCAAAGGGACTTGTTGGTATCAACGCCCGTTGTCAGAATGGGAGCATACTGATTATACTGCTTTTGCTCGGGAGTCATTCCCTTGATGTTAACGTATATGTCTCCCGTAAAAGCGATCTTGTTTTTATAATCAATAAGAACGATCTCACCGGGAAGATGGCCGCCGCCACCCTCGTAAACTTCAAATTCAAGCTCGCCAAACGGGAAAAATCCGATAGGAGCGAGAAGACGCCCGTTCATATCTCCGGCATTACCTATAACGTGCATCTTTTCGGGATCAGCCGGTGTGTATTCCGTAAGGGTCTTGCATATGCGGATATAAGGAGTGTGAAGACCGTTTCTTTCTCTGATACCGTCGCGTCCCTCAAATTCCTCAATGAGCCAGTCTCGGCTAAGCCTGCTTGCATATACTTCGTCAAACATAGGAAGAAGTCCCGTGTGGTCAACGTCAAGATGAGTAAGGATGCAGGTCTTTTTGATGCTGTCGAAATCGGGAATGAGGCTTCTGAAGATAGAAAGCATCTCTTCCTTATAGTAAGCGTATCCCGTGTCAACAAACAGATAATGACCGAGGCTTTTGATTATGATGGTATTGCTTCCGCAGGGAGGCTCGATGACTGTTATCTCCGTGTCCTCGCTGATTTTGTGAGTTGTTATGCGGGGAGAGAAGGACTCTCCTCGGGAAACTGCAATAAGCTCTGCAAATTTTGAGATACAGTCAAAGGTGCGGTAAGGGGAAAGTCCCTGAGTGTCAAGGATCTCCATTGCAAGATTTGTGTTGATAAGGAGAAGATCCTTTTTGTCCTGAGAGATGCCCGAAGCATCAATAAGGCTCTGAACGAAGGATTTGTAAAAGAAGCTGTTGTCGTAAGAGCGCTCGCTTTTATTGTATTCCACGATCTTCACACGGCAAAGCTCCTCGGCCTTTGAGAGAAACTCGGATAAAGGCTCAAAATTGTCGATTCTGAGACCTATCCTCAGCATCTGATATTCGGCCTCAGCCTCCTGAGAGCTGATATACGAGATATTAAAGCCGTACTTCTCAATAAGCTCAAGTAAGATCGTAGCGCTGCCCGTAACGTCCTTAAGCAGAAACTCTATAAGAATTATTCCCGAATCCTCACCCGTAGGATTGAGGTATCCGATATCGGAAAGGATAGCGTCAGCCTGAAGCAGCTTTTCCTCGTCTCCCTGTACCTCAATGAAAAGGGTGTGAGAGTCAACGGCCTTGTTGTAGCTGACTCGGGTGATATTGATGTCCAATGAAGAGAAGCATTTTGTGGCCTGAAGAAGCGCGCCAATTTTATTTGGTAAGCTTGTGATGTAGGTCTTTTTCATAATCTCGTCATTCCTTTGTTGATTTATAAATATATTGTACCCATAATATGAAGTAAAGTCAAGTACAGCGTGACGAAGCAGGGGATGTCCTTAGCCGATCTGTAACGATCACAAGAAATACTCATTGGTAGCATATGATAAGTCGAAAGCCATTTGTAGGGGAGCCGCTTGCTGCTCCCGTA
>JAFQDC010000063.1 GCA_017416205.1 Clostridia bacterium
AGCTGACATCGGGCTGTCGAAAAGGATGCAGAAGCCGTGAATTGTCCGTCGTCGGCGTACAAAGGTACGACAGAGGGACAATTCGCGGCTAAAAAGCCGCATTTATCAATGAAATCCGCCGAAATAATCGGCGGATTTCTACTTTTTTACTGCGTTTTTCACTTATCTAAATACTATATGTTTTGCGGCTTTTGTTCTGCGCCTTTTTCGACAGTCTGGAAGCCACGCATCTGCGTGGCTTTTTCCTTATTTCGTCATTTTTTCCTGCTTTACCTTATGGTCGATAACGTGGCGGCTCGCAAGCTCGCTTCTGATATCCTCAAGGGAGATTCCCATCTCGCACATCATTACCATTACGTGATAAGCAAGGTCTGCGATCTCATATATAGTCTCTGCCTTATCGTCAGCTTTACCGGCGATAATGACCTCAGTGCATTCCTCTCCAACCTTTTTGAGGATCTTATCTATTCCCTTTTCAAAAAGATAGGTAGTATAGGAGCCTTCTTTTTTTTCGGTTTTACGGCCTTCTATAAGATTCATAAGCCCCTCATATGAGAACTCGTGTCGCTCCTCGCTTTCAAATACAGGGGCTGTGAAGCATGAATAGCTACCGGTGTGACATGCAGGACCGTCAGGCTCTACCATTACAACAAGAGCATCCTTATCACAATCGGCAGTTATTGAAACTATATGCTGATAATTTCCGCTTGTTTCTCCCTTAAGCCAAAGATCCTCGCGTGAGCGGCTCCAGAAGCAGGTAAGCTCCTTTTCGATAGATATCGCAAGGCTTTCCTTATTCATATAAGCAAGTGTAAGTACCTTTTTTGTTTTAGCATCTACAACTATTGCGGGAATAAGTCCCTTTTCATCAAATTTAAGCTCGTTTATATTTACCATTATTATCCTCAAATTCTTGCAGGGATACCTGCTTTTTTCATTTCATTCTTAAGATCACGTATATCCACTTCGCCAAAATGGAATATGGAAGCCGCAAGTCCTGCATCAACGCCGGGAAGAGTTTTGAAAAGGTCAATAAAATCATCGCTCTTTCCCGCACCGCCTGATGCTATGACGGGTACAGACACAATATCGCATACTGCACGGAGCATTTCAATATCAAATCCACCCTTTACGCCGTCTGTATCAATAGAATTAACAACGATCTCGCCCGCACCGTTATCAACACAGCGTTTGATCCAGCTAAGAGCCTCCATTCCTGTATCAACTCTTCCGCCCTTTGCGAATACGCGAAATTCTCCGCCTACTCTTTTAACGTCAACAGACAGAACAACGCACTGGTCCCCGTAAAGCTTGGAAGCTTCGTAAATAAGGTCCGGATTTCTGATAGCGCCTGAATTGACGCTGACCTTATCTGCACCGCAGTTGAGAACTCGGTCAAAATCAGCAACAGTATTGATACCGCCGCCAACTGTAAGGGGGATAAACACCTTTTTTGCAGTCTCGCAAAGAATGTCCGTGAACAGCGCTCTTCCATCACTGGAGGCTGTTATATCGTAAAAAACAAGCTCGTCTGCTCCTCCGTCAGAATAAAACTTTGCAAGCTCCACAGGAGATGATACGTCACGAAGTCCGTCAAAGTTTACACCCTTTACAACACGTCCGTCTCGGACGTCAAGGCACGGAATAATTCTTTTCGTTATCATTTTGCCACCTCTACTGCCCTGCGAAAGTCAATTGCTCCGGTATAATACGCTTTTCCGATTATTGCACCGTAAAGTTCCCGCTCCCGAAGCTTTTTAACGTCTTCTATTGAGGATACTCCACCTGATGCTATTATCTGCATACTGAATCTCTCACTAAGCTCTCTATAAAGCTCGTGATTTGTTCCCTGCATTGCGCCATCCTTTGATATATCGGTGCAGATAAGAGTCTTCACACCTATACTTTGCATTTTTTCGCAAAATTCAAAGGCTGTATACTCAGACTTTTCAGTCCAGCCCTTGATAGCAACAAATCCATCCTTAATATCTATACCAACTGCAATTTTTTCACCGTATTCTGTAACTGCCTTTTCTACAAAACCCTCATCAGTAACTGCTGCAGTTCCGAGAATGACTCTGTCTATTCCAGCGCTGATATATTTATCTATGACTTCTATGGTACGGATACCGCCGCCTATTTCCACAAAAAGACCGGTATTCTTTTTCACGGAAGCTACCACTTCAAAATTCGGGGTTGTTCCGAGCTTTGCGCCCTCAAGGTCTACCATATGTATATGAGTGCAACCGCAACTCTCAAAATCCATCGCAATACTCAGAGGATCATCGCTATAAACCGTCATTTCGCTGTAATTGCCCTTATAAAGCCTTACAGCCTTTCCCTCATAGAGGTCTATTGCAGGATATATCAGCATATTTCTCCCTCCTTCATTTCCACAAAAGCGCGAAGAATTGAGAGACCGACGTCTCCGCTCTTTTCGGGATGGAACTGACATCCGAAGACGTTTTTATGTGCTACTGCCGCTGTAACAGTCGCACCGTATTCACTCGTTGCAATAACGGAGTCTTCACAGTCCTGAGCAGAATAAGAATGAACAAAATATACGAAATCTCCATCCTTAATGTATTTGAACAAAGGACAATCTGTTTTCGTAAAATCAAGTGCATTCCATCCGATATGAGGAATCTTCAAGTCACGTGGAATAATGTCAGCTATAGGCTTCACAGCTCCCTTAATAAGACCGAGACCTGTGTGCTCACCGTATTCAAAGCTCTTTTCGAAAAGCATCTGCATTCCAAGACAAATGCCAAGCAGGGGCTTTCCGGAATTTGCAACTTCTACCAAAAAGTCATCAAGTCCTGCATCACGAAGCTTTTTTGCAGCATCCTCAAATGCACCTACGCCGGGGAGAATTATCTGATCAGCACGTATCAGAACTTCCTCATCAGCAGTTACTACAACGTCGGCCCCTATTGCCTCAAGAGAGCACCTCAACGAAAAGAGATTGCCCACACCGTAATCAACAATGGCAACCATTACAGTACCCCCTTTGTGGAAGGAATCTCATCTGCAAATTCCGCATCCACTTTAACTGCCGCACGTATCGAACGTGCAACAGACTTAAAGGCTCCTTCGATTATATGATGTGAATTAGCTCCTGCAAGCTGTCTAAGATGGAGTGTGCACTCAGCCTGTCTCACAAATGCAAGCCAGAATTCCATGCAAAGCTCTGTGTCAAAATCGCCTACTTTTTCCGTAGGGATATCAAGAGCATATCCAAGATAGCTCCTTCCTGAAAAATCAACAGCAGAAAGGATAAGAGACTCATCCATCGGAAGTATCATATTGCCGTAGCGTATAATTCCCTTCTTATCTCCAAGTGCTTCCTTGAAGGCCCGGCCAAGTACAATTCCGATATCCTCTGCAGTATGATGATAATCCACCTCTGTGTCTCCGTTACAGGTCAGAGCAATATCGAATTTTCCGTGAGACGCAAATAACGTTAACATATGATCAAGGAAGCCGCATCCGGTCTTAATGGAGCTGATACCCTTACCGTCAATATTCAGTTTTAGTGATATATCGGTTTCTTTTGTTTTTCTTATAATCTCTGTTGTTCTCATTTTGTTTCTCCAAGTATATCTTCAAGAGCCTTAACTAATGCGTCCATCTGTTCGTCAGTGCCGACTGTAATGCGATTATACTCATCAAGCTTTTCCTTTGAAAAGTGACGGACAAGTATTCCCTTTTCCTTTAGTTTCAAGTAAAGCTCTTCTCCACATATCAAAGGATGCTTTGCAAAAATAAAATTTGCAAATGTGTCAGTCATTTCAAAGCCAAGCTCTTTTAGCTTATTTTTTGTTCTTTCTCGAGTTGCTATAATTCTTTGGCAGTTTTCTTCGGTGTACTCCCTATCTTCAAGGGAACCTTTTCCTGCTGCCATAGTTACACGGTTTACGTTATAAGGATTAGTTGAATATTTAATAGTATTCAAATCACAAATAAGCTCTTTACAGCCTATGCCGAAGCCGAGACGTGCGCCGGCCAATGAACGAGATTTTGAAAAAGTTTGAGTTACTAGGAGGTTGTCGTACTTCTTTATAAGAGGCACGGCGCTCTCGGCTCCGAAATCTACATAGGCTTCATCAATTACTACAACACTATTGGGGTTTGCACGAACGACCGATTCAATATCGGAAAGAGAAAGCGCAAGTCCCGTGGGAGCATTTGGGTTTGCTATAAATATCACACCGCAAAGCCCCTCATAATCACTAATATCAATTGAAAAATCATCCTTGAGAGGTATCTCAGTGTAAGGAACGTTATTAAGATCTGCAAAAACCGTATAAAATCCGTAAGTTATGTCAGGGAAATATGCAGGATGATCACCGTCACAAAATGCCATAAAAGCGAAATTAAGTATCTCATCAGATCCGTTTGTAAAAAGTATTTCATCCTTTTCAACGCCAAAATACTCACAAGCAACATTTACAAGATCTGTGCATTCGGGATCTGAATAAAGCCTGCACAGCTCGATTTCCCTTTCTGCATATTCTATAGCCTTAGGCGATGGTGCAAAGGGAGATTCATTGGTATTCAGCTTTATATACTCCATATTCTTCGGCTGTTCACCGGGTGTATACGGAACAAGTTTTCTTAATTTATCCGAAAAAAAACGGCTCATCTTAAATTCCTTTAGTTCTGATTATTGCGCTGTTTGCGTGAGCTGTGAGACCTTCTTTTCTTGCAAAATATGCAACATCATCAGCTACACGTGAAAGTGCATCCTTCGTATAATATGTATACTGTGTCTTCTTTACAAAATCGTCTACCGACAGAGGGCTTGAAAACTTTGCTGTACCGCTTGTAGGGAGCGTATGATTGGGGCCCGCAAAATAATCACCGAGAGCCTCGGGGCAGTTTCTACCCATAAAGATAGAGCCTGCGTGGCGTATAGCATCAAGATAATCAAAGGGATTATCAAGAAGAAGCTCAAGATGCTCGGGGGCGATCTCATTTGCTATATCAATTGCTCTCATAAGGTTATCTGCAACGATGATCTTACCGTTATTATCAATTGAAGCTCTTGCGATATCTGCTCTTTCAAGAAGAGGAATCTGTCTTTCAAGCTCAGCGCTTACTGCATTTGCAAGCTCAATAGAATCTGTAACGAGAACTGCACTTGCAAGACGGTCGTGCTCAGCCTGGGAGAGAAGATCGGCTGCAGCATGAGAAGGATCTGTAGCGCCGTCGGCAACGATAAGTATCTCGCTTGGACCTGCTATCATATCAATGGAAACCTTACCGAACACCTGCTTTTTGGCTTCTGCAACAAATGCATTTCCGGGGCCAACTATCTTATCAACCTTAGGAATGCTTTCGGTGCCGTATGCAAGTGCCGCAATCGCCTGTGCGCCTCCAACCTTAAAGATCTTATCAACTCCGGCAACATAAGCCGCAGCAAGGATAACGGGGTTTACCTTTCCTTCTTTATTCGGAGGAGTAACCATTACAACCTCTTTTACACCTGCAATCTTTGCAGGAATGGAATCCATAAGTACTGTAGAAGGATACGCCGCTGTACCACCGGGAACGTAAAGACCTGCGCGATCAACGGGGATAACCTTCTGACCAACGACTATACCGGATTCGTCATTAATAATGAAGCTGTTTCTGACCTGCTTTTCGTGAAACTTTCTGATATTTACACATGCTTTCTTCAGTATCTCTAAAAACTCAGGCTCAACAAGAGAAACAGCCTCCGCTATTTCCTCTTCTGACACAAGAAGTGAAGAAAGCTGAGCATGATCAAACTTTTCACAATACTCATAAAGAGCTTTATCGCCGTTATTTTTAACGTTTTCAATTATTTCAGAAACTACTGCTTCTACGTCAATTTCAGGCTCGGTACGCGCGAAAATGTCCTCATTCGCTACCTTACCGTATTCAAGGATCTTTATCATTTTATTTTCCTAACTGGGCTGAAATTTCGCCCACTATTTTTTCTATCTGCTGGTTTTTAAACTTAAAGCTCGATTTATTTGAAATGAGTCTTGCGCTTATGGGAACAATGGTTTCAAATACTTCAAGCTGATTCTCTTTAAGTGTTGTTCCTGTTTCAACAATATCTACTATTACGTCGGAAAGATCAAGGATCGGTGCGATCTCTATAGAGCCGTTCAGATGAATGATATCTATATCACGGTCGAGAGATGCATAATAGCTCCTTGCGATATTAGAAAATTTTGTTGCAACCCTAAGAGTTCTTGATGGATCATCCCTGAAGTCATTTTTAGCAGCGACTGCCATTCTGCATTTGCCGATATCAAGATCAAGGAGCTCATATACATTTGGTTCATACTCAAGAAGAATATCCTTTCCTGCGACACCGATATCGGCTGCTCCTCTTTCCACGTATATTGCTACGTCGGAGGGCTTTACCCAAAAGTATCTTACTCCAACCTCTTCATTTTCAAATATGAGCTTTCTGTTCTGTTCCTTTATGGAGGGACACTCAAAGCCTGCTTTTTCAAACATAGCATATACTTTTTCTCCCAGTCTTCCTTTAGGGAGAGCTACGTTAAGCATCGTTTTCAAGTATATTCACCTCGCCGTTTGAAATTTTAACAAGTGTTTTGTAAGTAAACTTTTCAGGAATGCATCGCTGAACACAGACACTTCCCTTTTTTGCATATGCTTCTACGGTGTTGTTTAAGAGTTCAAGCGAGGTAGCTTCATCATAAACGATAACAGTATCAACATCACACTTTTTAGGGGATGTAAGATATCTCTCAAGCATATCAAGATATACAGCAAAGCCTATAGCTCCTGACTTTTTCTGCATTTTTTTCATAAGCTTATCGTACTGACCGCCGGAAAGAACGCTTGAAGGAATGCCGCTGATGAATCCACGGAAAACTATTCCGTTATAATACTTGATATCACCTGTTACTGAAAAATCGATCCTTAGGATTCTGCCCAGGTCACAAAGCTTTACTGCGTTAATAACATTTTCGAAATCCTTGAGAGTTTTGCTGCCACTCTTAAATATACATGATCGTTTCAAAGTCGCAAGAACAGTATCGCTATCACCGTATGCTGACAGTACAGCCTTTATCTCTTTGACTCTATCTTCGGAAACGCCTTTATCGTTAAGAAGCTTTTCAATTTCGTGAATATTCTTCTCACCTATTAGCTTCATTGCAATATCACGGTCAGCTTCACTAAGGCTCGCATAATCAAATATTTCAGAAAGGATACCAAGATGGGAAATATCAAGGACTGCCTCTTCACTAAAGGTTACAAGACTTCTCGCAGCAAGAGCAAGAACCTCAGCAATACAGTACTCATCTATATCACCGATGCATTCAAGTCCCACCTGCATGATCTCCTTGAAGGTTTTAGTCTTTTGTGAAACTCTGTATACGTTTTCATTATAATAAAACTTCTGTACAAAGCCCTTGATATCCTTTGTGTTTTTAATGATAGAAAGAGTAACGTCGGGCTTCAGGGCCATAAGCTTTCCGTTAGTATCATTAAACGTTATTACGCTATCGGAAACGAGAAAATCTTTATTTTTAACGTAAAGATCATATTCCTCGAATTTACTCATTTTATACTGTGTAAATCCGTATTTTGAATAGAGATCTCTAAGCGCAAATATCGCTTTCTCGTCGTATTTCAAAAGACTGTCGTTAATTATCATTACAATCAGTTATCCTTTGCATTAAGTTTATCAATCGCAGCTCTGTACCCGCCGCTACCGTATTTCAGACATTTGCTGACTCTGCCAATGGTTGCTGTGCTGATTCCCACAGCTTCTGAAATATTCTGATAATTCTCTCCGTCATCAAGCATAATCGCGCAATCAAGGCGCTGTGCCATATCCTGAAGCTCCTTGATAGTGCAAATATCTTCAAAATAACGGTAACAATCATCTATTGATTCAAGATCAAGTATTGTCTTGAAAAGTCTGTCAATCGATTCAGAATGAAAGTTTGCCATACGAAATCTCCGTTCTGTTAATTGTTTTACAGTTTATCACTTCACCGCGCTAAAGTCAATAGTTTTGTGTAAATTTGTTAAAGAAATCAAAAAATAAGCCCTTGCTTTGTGCAAAGGCTTACATTTTTTTAATATTTATTTAGCGTCATACCAGTTTTTACCCATATTAGCTTCCACGTCAAGAGGAACACGGGTATTATATGCATTTTGCATTTCACGTACAAGTATATCGCATGCAACGTCAGCGCAGTCCACAGATGCCTCAACGATCAACTCGTCATGAACCTGAAGGATAAGCTTTGCATCAATACCCGCCGCCTTCAACCCATTGTGAACGTTGATCATTGCAAGCTTGATTATATCGGCAGCCGTTCCCTGTATGGGGCTGTTCATAGCAACCCTTTCACCAAAGGCTTTCAGATTCTTGTTCTGTGCCGAAAGCTCAGGAATGGGACGTCTGCGACCAAGAAGTGTTGTTGTATATCCATCCTCTTTGGCTTTTTCAACAGTTTCCTTAAGATATCTGTCAACATCGGGGAATGTAGCAAGATAGCTGTCTATATATTCTCTGGCAATTTTTCGAGATACATGAAGGTCCTGAGAAAGAGAATAATCGCCAATTCCGTAAACTATACCGAAATTAACAGCCTTTGCCTTCGATCTGAGATCTTTGGTCACAAGATCGTGAGGCACGCCGAATACCTTTGATGCAGTTGAAGTGTGAATATCTCCGCCGTTAAGATATATTTCCTGCATGACCTTATCGCCGGAGATCTCAGCAAGAAGCCTCAGCTCGATCTGTGAATAATCGGCATCTATGAGTATATGATCATCATCAGTAGCTGTGAAAAATCTTCTCAGCTCCCGTCCAAGCTGACCTCTGACAGGAATATTCTGCATATTAGGATCATTTGAAGAAAGACGTCCCGTTGCTGTTCCCGTCTGATTAAAGCATGTGTGGATCCTCGACTCATCATCGACAAGAGCTATAATGTTTTCGCCGTATGTGCCAACAAGCTTCGTTACCTGCCTGTAGTCAAGAATATCCTCAATTATCTCGTGAAAAGATCTGAGGGATGCGAGCGTTTCAGCATCAGTTGAGTATCCTGTCTTTGTTTTTTTCTTAACAGGAAGCCCCAGATCCTCAAACAAAACCTCTCCAAGCTGCTTTGTTGAGTTAATGTTAAACTCTCTGCCTGCCTGTACGTATATTCTCTGCGCAAGTTGGTCCTGCAGATCGCAAAGCTGAGAAAGATAGGTACGTAAACCATCAACATCAAGACAAAATCCGAGAAGTTCCATTTCACAAAGGACAGGAGAAAGGGGAATTTCAATGTCGTAAAGAACCTTTTCCATTCCCTGCTCTCCTATCTCTTTTTTCAATACGGGATACAGCCTTGCCATATACCAGGCAGCATCTCCCTCAAAGACTACGGGCTGCTCGGAAAGATATCGCACAATTGCTTTTTCAATAGGATATGAGCTTTCCCCCGGAGAGAGAAGATAGGACGCACTCATCGTATCAAAGATACATTTCCCCTCGACTCCCAAAGTCTTCTGATGCTTGTAGAATTCTTTATAATCGTGACAAACAAAGCCTTTTTCAAATATATGGCTTACGTCTCCGCTCGTTATCTTGTATACGTTTTCAGCAGTTGCGGCATACAAAACATTATCTCTTACTAAAAGTCCAAAAGGTCCGGGTTCACCGGAAATCTCAGATGCATCTACTATACATAACGTGGGAAGCTCAACCATATTATCAACAAGTGCTACACCGTCATCCTCTTCAAAATCAAACCGCTTTGCAAGTCCTGAAAACTCAAGCTTTGTAAAAATTGAAAGAAGCTCGGATTTATTTTCTCCCTCATGCTTTATATCGTCAAGAGTAATACCAACAGGCGCTTCTCGACTGATCTTTGAAAGCTCATAGGACATATAGGCGCCGTCCTTGCCGCTGAGAAGCTTCTCCTTTGCGGATTTGCCGGCTCCGCCCATATTCTCGTCAGCATAAAGACCGTCAAGCGTTTTGCAGGATGCTATAAGCTTAAAAGCAGTTTTCTCACCAATTCCCTTAACTCCGGGAATATTATCGGAGCTGTCACCCATAAGAGCTTTTACGTGAATATATCCCTCGGGAGTTACACCGTATTCGGAAATAAATCTCTCTCTGTCGAAAACGATATCTTCCTTTGTTTTCACAAGAATTACAGAGGTATCATCTGTTATCAACTGAAGGGAATCACGGTCACCCGTGAGAATATATGATTTAATGTCACCTTCTCTATCTGCCATTCCGGAAACCGTACCGAGAACGTCATCTGCTTCCCACCCCTGACATTCAATAACAGTAAATCCCATTGCTTTAGCTGTTTTCTTAGCCCACGGAAGCTGAGCCGCAAGATCATCGGGCATTGGATGTCGGTTAGCCTTATAACCTTCATACATTTCATGCCTGAAGGTAGGACCTTTCAGGTCAAAGGCACAGGCAAGATAATCGGGAGAAAGAGTATCCAAATGCTTTTTCAGTATCGTAATAAATCCGTAGACTGCATTAGTAGGGATTCCCTCTTTCGTGCTCAAAGGTCGAATTCCATAGAATGCACGGTTCAGAATACTGTTGCCATCCACTATTAAAAGCTTTTTCTGCTGACTCATATAAGCCACCGTTCCTTTACTTTCATAACACTAATATTTTACCCGAAAGCCCTCCTTATGTCAACATTAAATCAAAAGAGGCGCCCACATAAGCATTTCCCTTATGGAGGCATATATCTCATAATATGAAGTTACAGGTAACGGTGTCTCTCCCTTGCCACACTCAATTGTGAATGACGGTCTGTCAAATTCCCGAATAAACCAATCGGTAAGTCCTCCGTAGGATGCGAGCCCCTCAGGAGAAGACAGCTTGTAACCCGACAGCTTAGAAAGCTTTTTAGCAATGCTTTCAGCTCCCGCAGGCACATAACATCCTGAAGAATAATATATTTCTTCTCCCGACGATGAAACCCCTTTCGGAGTAAAAACCTACAAAAGTCAGGTTTTGACAGCGTTTGCGGCGTTTTGTTAATCCAAAAATGAAGCACGTCAGAGGGTTTACGACAAATTTACGACAAATGAATTTTTGAACCCTTTTTGAACCTTACGACAAACCGCTGTCGTAAACACAAATAGTTTTCATTATAAGGCTTTAACCTTAATCGGTTAGAGCCTTATTTTTTTGCACATTTGAGAAAGAATGTTCTTCCTTATATAATAAAGTCAAAGGAGGGATTACAAATGAAAAGCAGATACTTTTACATAAATCTTACTGACCAAGAAAGAGTCGATATACTTCACTCATTGATTGAAAAGAGAAATAAACTGATTGAACAAGGTAGATATACCGACTTGGTAGATGAGGTAATAACCAAGATCACCAAAGCAAAGAAGCGTACCTTTATTATAAGAGCAATCTAATACCAAGAGCTATAAAGCCGTCTATTCCGTTTGGAGTAGGCGGCTTTTTTTATTTTTTCAAAAATTTTTGAGATTAGGGTGTGCATTTGACCTCTCCCAGTGGAAACAAGTGAAGGGGTTATTTTTCTAACTCCGTTTAGGATGACTTCTTCACGCACATTGAAAATTGAATATACAGACATATAGGACTTTATTTTTGACGCTTAGCCACCTTAACGGGTACGCCAAGACTTCCTTATATGGAAAGAGCGAGAATCCCCGTTATAAGTATCAGGTTGCTCCTGATATGGCGACGACAGCAAAATGATAATGATACTTCTCTACGGAGCTGGCGGAATACCCGGCAGAGGTGAAATTCCTATGATACAGTGCAGCAGACTGTAACCTATATGTTTCCCGTACAAGCCATTGCTTTCACAGGGGGCGTTGAGAACAAATACTGTGTTGATACATAGCACCTTATATAAAGATGCTAAATCTAAATGAAAGGAGAACAGACAATGCCTAACTGCAATACGATTGCTATATGCAATCAAAAAGGCGGTGTTGGTAAAACGACCACCACCGTCAACTTAGGCGTAGGCTTGGCAATGCAAGGGAAAAAGGTACTCCTTGTAGATGCCGA
>JAFQDC010000064.1 GCA_017416205.1 Clostridia bacterium
CCCATAGTTTGAAGTTTTTTGCGGAGCGCCTTTAGATTAATGTTTTCTTTGGCTTTGCTTGCAAAGCGGGTGCGAAGGAATAGTACTTTAGATTATTGTTTCCTTTATCTTCGCACTAAAAAGCGACATATAAACCGTAATCTGAGGGGGCAAACAACTGAAACAATTATTTTCGCTTTCCTCTTGACTTTTCATATACCTCGTGTTATGATGTATTACACAACAGGAGGTATTGTATGGATGCTCAACTTAAGAGAGGTCTCCTTGACGTTTGCGTTCTGACAGCCATCAAGGACGACGAATCTTACGGATACAAGATCATCAAGGATCTGAAGCCTTACATATCTTTATCCGAATCTACCTTATACACAATTCTCAAGCGTCTTGAGACAGGCAGTATGCTTACGGTGCGCACCGCTGAGCACAACGGAAGACTGAGAAAATATTACCGTATCACAGACACGGGGCGGGAGCGCCTTGAAGATTTCAAGCGAGAATGGCGTGAGGTAGTTTCTATCTATCGCTTCATAACAAAGGAGGATGAAAATGACGAAGGCTGAGTTTCTTTCCCTGCTTTCAGAGGGGCTTTCGGGTCGCATGACTGACAGGGAGATCAATGAACATATAAATTTTTACAAAGAAGCCATTGACGACAGGATCGAGGATGGCATTTCCGAAGAGGATGCCGTTCTTGACATGGGAGATATTGACCGTATCATCGCCGACATCGCGGGCGAGCCTGTCAAAGCAAAGGAAAAAGAGAAAAAGAAGAAGAAGAAAAAGCTTAAGGTCTGGGAAACAGTTTTACTTATCCTCGGCGCTCCCTTATGGCTTTCCCTTCTTCTGAGTGCATTTGCCATTATCATTTCTTTGATCGCCGTATTATGGTCCTTGGCGGTAGCTTTCTGGGCTGTGTTTGCAGCATTTGCAGGTAGCGCTTTGGGTTCTTTCGCTGCGGGTACGTTCTTTATTATCGAGGGAAACCTTCCCTCGGGACTTGCAACCATCGCCGCAGGCGCAGTTCTCGGCGGTCTTTCGATCTTTACGTTCTTTGCTTCTATCGCCTTTACCCGAGCAGCCGCATGGATCTCTGAAAAAACCACAACTGGGATCCTTTCACTTTTTCGTAAAAAGGAGGAAACAGAATGAGAAAAGCCTATATAATCTGGATCATTATTGCATCCGCTCTTATCATTTGCGGATCAATACTTTTCGGTGGTGTTATGACTATGCTTAACTGGGATTTCTCAAAGCTTTCTACCACAAAATACGTGACAAACGAGCACATACTTGACGACAGCTTTTCTGATATTACTATAAGCACGGACACGGCAGACATTGAATTTATAGCCTCAGACGACGGCAACGTTCGCGTTATTTGCCATGAAGAAGTAAATGCTTATCACTCGGTATCAGTCGACAGCGGAGAGCTTATCATTAAGCTCAAAGACGAGAAAAAATGGTATGAGCACATAGGTATCGGCTTTGGTACGTCGAAGATCACCGTATATCTGCCCGCGGGTGAATACTCTTCCCTTTGTGTTTCCGGAAGCACGGGAGACATAGATATTCCTGAGTCCTTTTCATTCGGTGATGCTACCGTTTCCTTAAGCACCGGAGACGTCAGCTTTTTTGCCGAAAAATGCGAGGATGTTTCCGTCACCACTTCAACCGGCAGTATTAACGCCAAGGGAGTAGCGTGCCAAAGCCTCTCTCTTTCCGTTTCCACGGGAAAGGTGACTGCATCTGAGATCAGGTGCTCAAAGAGCTTTTCCGTTAACGTTTCAACGGGGCTTACCGAGCTTTCCGACATTGAATGCGAAAGCTTTCTTTCAGAGGGCAGTACAGGTGACTTAAAGGCTAAGAGTCTTATCTGCAAGGAAATCCTCTCAGCTGAAAGAAGCACAGGCGACGTTTTGCTTGAGGGCTGTGACGGGGGAGATGTAAAAATAACTACGGACACAGGCGACGTCAGGGGTACTCTTCTTTCCGATAAGGTGTTTATTACAAGTAGTGACACGGGAAAGGTCAGCGTTCCGAAAACGACCTCAGGAGGAAAGTGCGAGATCACCACGGATACGGGTGATATAGTGATAGAAATCAAATAGTTTTTATTGTGATAGAAATGTCAAATCAGGGTTTGACGGTGAGATGTAAACGAAAATGCCGTAGGCGAAGGAGTCGATTTAAACTTATCCTCCCCTTGCGAGGGGAGGGGGACCATCCGAAAGGATGGTGGTGGGGTAGTAGCTTTGCCGAAAATAAACTCTACTGCTATAAAGGAGAGTTTGTTGTAATCGTCCGCTGCTACCCTTCCGTCTTTGCCGATTGTTGTGTTTGCAAAAGTTTATAATATCCAAGCGGCAAATCCACCTCCCCTCGCAAGGGGAGGAAAGTGTCGAATATTGCCTCTTTGACAAATAAAGTGGGGCTCAATCTGATTTTTTAATTATCAATCATCCCCCTTAAACCCAAATTTGATAAAAAAATTAAAGGCTGTCGCAGGTGCGACAGCCTTTGTGTTTATAAGTCAGGCAGGTATTTCTTCCAGATCTTTAACCGTATTTATGATGATTCCCAAAGGATCATCATCCTCTATTGCCACCCAGTATCCCCAGTCACGGTCTGTTTCATCTGTGATCTTCATTATGGACAATCCGATATTATCACTGTTCTCGTTATCAAACACGCATTCTTCTATTACGATACAAAGCTTTACGCTATCTGTATAAACGCTGAAAGCATAATTCAAATGCACATTGATCTTACCGTAATGTGAGCTTTTTGACGTACTGACGCTACTTGTTATCTCAATATCTGTTGCTTCATCACCGATCATTTCAAACAGGTCAGCGATTGACTCGTCTATATCAGTCGCTTTTTCAAGGACATTTTTTGAGAACATTGCCTTCAATGCTTCGCTATCCCTGCCTTTTATTGCAGAATACGCCTCGTTTATCTTATTTTTGCCCCATTCCTGTTCGTCCTCAAAATAAAGGTTATATGTATTATTTTCACGTTCATTATCAGAGCAGGATATCATTGAAAGGGCAACTGTCAATGCCATCAGCACAAGCAAAGGCTTTATAAATATTTTCATTATCGTACTTTCCATAATGTGATATAGCCCTGAGGGCATTTTCATTTATTATTCCTGATACCAGGGGGCTGTTGCAAGGTCATCGGGATCGAGAGTTTCGGGGTCTCCGTTTTCATCGTCAAAGGTATTCATTCGAAGACCCTCTTCTTCCATGGTCTTGCACAAATTTCTATAGAGAAGCTCGTATTCTTCCGGGTTCTCTCCGTTTACGTACCAGCTTTCGTGGAGAGCGGAAAGTCCCACAAAGTCGCAGGTGACAATGAGATTTTTAATATAGCGCATCTCATCTGCATCTGCAGTCATTTCAAGAGCCCTTTCAAGAAGCGCTCTCATTTCTCTGTAATGCTCTGCAACATACTCGTGGTCGTACATTTTATCGGGATAACTAAAGTTATTGAGATAACAGCTTTCATCCTCGCTTGACTCACAGTGCATAAGAAGATATTCATAAACGTATTCGTATCCCTTACCGTACTTTGCATAAAGGAACTCCTTTACGTGACCCAGATATTCCTCATAAGTCATATGGGGTCTGTACATAAATTCGCAGGCAAGGTGAGCTTTCAGCTCCTCAAATGCAATTCCGCTGCCGCACTCGAAATAGATACCGTCTGCGCCGCACTCATTTATGATGTAATTAAGATCACCATAAAGTTTGAGGACGTTGGGAGTGGGGGCAACATAATACATATAGCTTATGGGATAATACCAGTACCAAAACTCAGCGCCCGTTTTATGGCAGTTTTCAGCCCACGCGCGGATAGCCTCGGAATCTGTAGAGTTATGCCACTTATTTGCAAGGGACGCATTATCACCGCAACCGTCGCTGCCGAGGGTGTGGTTATTACAGCCCTGTCCGCAGAATACCACAATAACGTTTTCCTCGGGAAGTATGGTCGCGGGAACGGTATGCTCATAGATTATGGACATAAGCTTCAGGGTGGGATACTCGGGATAGATATCTTTTATATCCTTCGCCGCGCGGTTGGTGAGGGAGATATACAGTCCTGAATAGCCTTCTTTTTGATTTACTGCTATTTTTCTGCAATTACGACAGGCGCAAAAACCGCCAAGGTTATCGCAAATGGAGAAGGACATTGCTGATATATTGGCTGTGAACTTCTGGCCTCTCTTTTCTATCATAGTGATAGTTCTGTCAAGACCAAGCATAAGCGTTTCATAGTCTGTATTGCTTGTTGCGCAGGGCTGCCAAGGAGGAGTTGAACCGTAATCGCTCTCCTGCTTCTGCTCACCCGTCTTCCAGCACTCGTACAGATGATCGTCATCGGTATAAATTCCCGTTGCCATTCTCCAGTAATATCCGAAGGAATGGGCATTGATGAATCTGGGGCCTGTCAGGGGGCCGAAGCGGGTGTTATCCTCGTTTGCATAGGTCTGGCTTCCGTTAAGCTTCTGAGGATAAAAATGATCCTCTCCGCCAATGCCCGACACCATTCTGAAACTAAGGGAGGGTGCATAAGTTTCTCCCTCTCCCTCATCGAAGGCTACTGCTCTTCTTTCGTGAAGGAAGATAGTATCATCGGAATAGAACACAAATCCCATTCTCTCGATAAGCTCGTAGGTACAGTACATATTACCGCGCATCGTTCCGTAAATATTTACGTCACCGTCGGTAATATCATACTTATATCCGTCGTATCCCAGCTCTGCTCCAAGGTCGGATGCTTCGTCCACCATATGATATACGACAGCATATTCCTTAGTTTTTGCGCCCTCGCCGTAGCAGATATCAAGATAAACTCCCGTTGCTTTTTCAACGTATTTCTGCATCATCTCGGCGGCATAATGGGCATTGTCTTCTCTCGTTGCATTTTCGGGAACGACTATGCAATACTCACTTATATCGTTACCTGAGACCGTAAGCTTATACAGGCTTTTGCCCTCTCCGTACTCATCAGCAGATGCCGCGCCGGAAATGATAAGCTTTAAAGAATAAGAATCCTTTGCATCAATAGAACTGTCTGCAGTAATGTCTGCGCCGTCAAAGCTGAGACCCGCGATCTCACGTCCCGACACTACGCTTTTCAAAAGATTGGAATCCTTGCCGTTTACCGAGCCGTCAAAGTCTACGTCGCCAACGGTATAGCTGTTATCCTTTTTCAGGTCTGCCGCAAGGGAATTGCTACAGAGTGCAAAAAGCATAACCAGCGCAAGGACTGCGGATAAAATCTTCTTCATATTTTCTACCTTCCTTATTTAAAATATGCGTACTCCCAAAGGCTTACGGAGGGATCGGGATCTTCGGGAGCGTACATTTCGCTTCTGTACACAATGCCGTTTGCCTTTGCAAAGCTGCAGTGATACATATAGCGCTCAATATAAAGCGCCTTCTGCTCTCTCGTTCCGTTTACGTACCAATCATCGTGCACGGCGGAAAGTCCCGTAAAGTCACAGGTTGCAAGGAGAAGCTCAAGATTATAGTCGCAATAAGGGTCATCGGTCATTTCCATTGCGTCTGTTATGAGCTTTCTCATTTCCTCATAATGCTCTGCTACGTATTCGAGATCATACATCTTTGCAGGCCAGTCACAGCCGTTAAGATAGCAGTTATCGGTGTTTCCGCATTCCATATGAAGAAGGATATACTCCCAGATAAGCTCATATCCCTCTCCGTAGTATATATACAGAAATTCCTTACACTTCTCTACAAATTCCTCATAGGTCATATCGGGATCCCAAAGGAGCGCTGTTGCCAAATGCGCCTTTAGAGCTGCAAAGGAATATATCTCTCCTCCGCCCTCATGATAGAAGCCGTCTACGTTACATTCATTAATAACGAAGGTCATATCATAATAAACGTTGAGAACGTTGGGACAGGGGGCAATATTTGCAAGATAGGTTCCGGGATAGTACCAGTACCATATTTCGGTTCCTGCCTCGTGACAGAAATCCGACCACGCCTTCAGCGCTATCTCATCCTCGGCGTTTCGCCACTGAGGAAGGGACGAGGGATTATCTCCGCAGAGCTCAGACTGTCCGAAATAATGGTTATTACATCCGTGACCGCAGAACCAGATAATAACGTTTTCCTCGGGGCGCACGTTCTCGGGAATGGAATGATCATAAATAATGGTCATTACCTTCATACCGGGATAATATTCCTTGATATCCTTTGCGGCACGGTTGGTAAGTGACACGTAAAGTCCCGAGTATCCCTCAGTTTTCTTTATTGCTCTGCAATTGCGGCAGGCACAATAGCCGTTCTGATTATCACAAATGGAAAAGGACATACTCGAAGTATCATCTCTGAAGACCACATTCCACGTTTCAAGCATCCTGATGGTTCTTCTAAAGCCGAGGAACAAAACCTCATAATCCTTATCGCTTGTAGCACAGGGCTGCCAGGGATTCGGACCGGAGTATGCAGTCTCCTGCTTCTTTTCGCCGCTCAGGTAGCAATCGTACAAATGCTCGTCATCAGTATAGTTGCCGGTTGCCATGCTCCAATAAAAGCCCATAGAGTGAGCGTTTATAAAATGAGGACCTGTCAAGGTTCCGTAACGCTCCTCTGCGTGGGAATAGAGCTGGCTTCCGTTCAGTTTTCTCGGAAAGTAATGGGTCTGGGCGCCTGCCGCTCCAAAGGTCTCACCGGCGTGTCTGAAATTAAGACGCGGTATATGGGTCTTGCTCTCTCCCTCTGCAAACTCAACGCAACGGGTCTCATATATAAATGCATAATCGTTTGAATAAAATACGTACCCCAGTCTTTCAAGGAGCTCATATGTACAATACATATTACCGCGGCGTGTACCGTAGATATAAACATCGCCGTTGGTAATATCGTATTTATATCCCTCGATTCCAAGCTCACGACCGAGCTCGCTGTCCTCATCTACCATGTGATAGATAATTGCGCAAGGAGCAGGTCTTTCTTCATTTTCGCGTACTATCTCAAGCTCAACGCCCGTAGCAAGTGCTATATACTTCTGCATTTCGCTTGCAGCGTAGTCTACGTTATTCTCATATGTGGCTTTCTCGGGAAGCACGATACAGAATTCACTGATATCGTAGCCGCCGACAGTCAGCTTATATACATTATTTGGGCTCTCGTATTCCTCTGCCGAGGCAGCTCCCGAAAGAAACGACTTTAAAAGATACGAGTCCTTTGCGTCAAGGGATGAGTCTGCGGTGATATCGGCACCGTCGCGGCTGAAGGATGCATTATATGCACCTGCGATTATGCTCTTCAGAACTGCCGAATCCTTACCGTTGACTGTGCTGTCGTTATCCACGTCACCGACGGAGTATGAGTCGTCAGCCCTCAGCGACCAGGCAGACGCGCTTACACACAGGGTTCCTGCAAGGATCGACAGCATAAGAATTACAGACAACAGCTTTTTCATTTTTAAACCTTCCTTTCATGAATAAAGTTCCGTTCTGCATTCACTTACAGTTATACATTTTGATTTTAACACAATTACCAAATAGTGTCAAGAATACAAAAAGATATTGTTGTTTTTGTTTAAAAAATTGCTTAAATCTATTGACAAAGAAAGGAATGAGAATTATAATACTTTCATACAAACCGATGATCAAGAGTAGTAGCGCATTGTTGAAGCTCAAAGAGAGCCGCGGGCGGTGGGATGCGGCAGCATATCCTTGCGTGAATGGACTTGTGAGGGCGGCCCGAACAAAGTAGGCGCCGACGGTGCTCTTCCGTTACAGAGAGATCGCATTATCCGTGCGTTTTCCAAAGGTGGCTTTTTCTCCCGTTCCTTCGGAACGGGAGATTTTTGTTTATATGGGAGACAATTATGTATTATTCCGGATTCCGATGGCGTCGCTTATGCCGTCAATACTAAAGTACCAAACACAAATACATACTATAGGAGATAAAAAATGAAAAACTACAGAGATTTTGATAATTATATAAAGCACTTCCCCACCGCTGACGGTTATTTCGGAGAATTCGGCGGCTCCTTTTTGCCTCCTGAGCTCATCCCCGCATTCAAGGAAGCTGACGACGCTTACGAGGCTATCTGCCACTCCGCTCAGTTTATTAACGAGCTTCGCCGCATCAGAAAGGAATTTCAGGGCAGACCCACCCCCGTTTACCACTGCCAGAGGCTTTCAAGCCTTTTCACAAACTGCCAGATCTACCTGAAGCGTGAGGATCTCAACCACACCGGCGCTCACAAGCTGAACCACTGCATGGGCGAGGGCCTTCTTGCAAAGTACATGGGCAAGAAGAAGCTTATTGCCGAAACGGGCGCAGGTCAGCACGGCGTTGCAATTGCAACTGCTGCAGCTTACTTCGGTATGGAGTGCGACGTTTACATGGGTGAGGTGGATATCGAAAAGCAGCATCCCAACGTTATCAGAATGAAGATGCTCGGAGCTAACGTTATTCCCGTAACTCACGGTCTCAAGACTCTCAAGGAAGCTGTTGACGCGGCATTTGAAGCATATCTCAAGGAATACGATCACGCTATCTATTGTATCGGTTCAGCACTGGGCCCTCATCCCTTCCCCAAGATGGTTCGCGATTTCCAGACCGTTATCGGCTACGAGATGAGAGATCAGTTCTTTGAAATGACAGGTATTATGCCTGATGCAGTCTGCGCCTCCGTCGGTGGCGGCTCAAACTCCATCGGCACATTCGTTCCTTTCCTTTCTGATCCCGTTGACATTATCGGCGTTGAGCCTCTGGGACGCGGAAGCGCTGTCGGCGATCACGCAGCTACAATGGCATACGGAACAAAGGGGCGCCTCCACGGCTTTGAAAGCTACCTTCTTCAGGACGAAAAGGGCGAGCCCCTTCCCGTTTATTCAATCGCATCGGGACTTGACTATCCCGGTGTCGGTCCCGAGCACGCATATCTTCGCGATTCCGGCCGCGTTCGCTACGAGACGGTTTCCGACGAGGAAGCTATGGAAGCATTCTTCCTTCTTTCAAAGAAGGAGGGTATCATTCCCGCAATCGAAAGCTCTCACGCCGTTGCATACGCTATCAGATACGCAAAGGAGCACAAGTCAGGCTCCATTCTCGTTACCCTCTCAGGACGCGGTGACAAGGATATCGACTACGTTTACGAAAACTACGGATGCGGCGAGAAGTTTAATATCAAGTAATTGAAAGAGCTGTTGCACTGAGTGCAACAGCCTCAGACTGTCGAAAAAGGCGCAGAACAAAAGCCGCAAAACATATAGTATTTAGTTAAGTGAAAAACGCAGAAAAAAATAGAAATCCGCCGATTATTTCGGCGGATTTCATTGTTTAATGCGGCTTTTTAGCCGCGAATTGTCCCTCTGTCGTACCTTTGTACGCCGACGACGGACAATTCACGGCTTCTGCATCCTTTTCGACAGCCTTTTTATTTATTGTTTTTTATGTAGAAAAATCGGGGATTTCGTGGTATAATCACAATAATATCTCTTTACAGGAAAAGAAAATGAGTACTAAAAAATTATCAAAAAGCTTTACAGAGGGAAATCTGCCAAAGCAGCTTTTTCTGTTTTCACTTCCCTTTATGGCATCAAATGCCCTGCTCGTGCTTTACAGCACAATAGATATGATCATCGTTGGCGAATACGTGGGCACGGCAGGACTTTCCGCAGTTTCACAGTCAAGCCAGATCGTGAACTTTGCCACTATGGTCTGCCTCGGCTTTTCAAATGCAGGTCAGGTGCTTCTCGCTCAGGCTCTGGGCGCTGAGAAGCGGCGTGAGATGAACAGCGTTATCGGCACACTGTTTGGCTTCGTTTCAGCCCTCTCCATCCTGCTTTCTGCAATCATTCTTATAGCAAGAAAGCCAATCCTCAACCTTATGAATATCCCTCCTGAATCCTACGATATGGCTCTTGACTATCTCGTTATCTGCGCGGCAGGACTTATATTCACCGCAGGCTACAACCTTGTTTCCGCAATCCTTCGCGGTATGGGTGATGCAAAGCGTCCTTTTTTATTTATAGGTATCGCTTCTGTTGCAAACCTTGTTCTTGACATTATCTTTACGGGATATCTGGGCTGGGGCGTTGCAGGGGCGGCATGGGCTACCATTATCGGACAGGCTGTTTCCTTTATCTTCTCGATCTTCTATCTTTACCGTCGCCGCGCATCCTTCGGATTTGACTTCCGAAAGGAAAGCTTTATCCCAAATCTCAGATACGTGAAAATGATTGTCAGCCTCGGTACTCCCATGGCAATACAATCGGGCTTTATCAATCTTTCCATGCTTGTTGTCAACGCTATGATAAACCATATCGGCGTGGTTGCCTCCGCTACCTTTGGTGTCGGTGTGAGGATCGACGATATCGTCAACAAGATATCTCAGGGAATACAGTATGCGGCGGTTCCCATTATCAGTCAGAATATCGGCGCAAAGAAAAACGACAGAGCCAAAAAGACCGTTTATTTTGCCTGGGTATACTCTGCGATCTTCACCGTTATCTTCGTTATTCTGTATATCACTCTGGGCAAAGAACTGTTTATGATCTTCTCGGATGATAAGGCTGTTCACGAAATGTCCTCTGAATTTATCAAGGCCATCCTTTGGATGTTCCCTGCCTTTGCCGTTATGCGCGGCAGCGGCGCCTTTATTCAGGGAATCGGAAATGCGCGCCTCAGTATGGCACTTGCCATTCTTGACGGTGTTGCTCTGCGTATCGGGCTCAGCTGGTTTTTCGGTATTTTCCTCGGCTGGGGATTCTTCGGCTTCGTTCTCGGCTACGGCCTTGCGCCCTACGGATATGCTATTCCCTCAATGATATATTTTCTGTCGGGAATATGGCAAAGGCGGCAGTCACTTGCGGAGAGGATATGAGCTATTGAATTTGATTCAAATATATGGTACAATACAAAAAATGACAAAAGGAGACTCTTATGAAAAGCATTTTTAAAAAGCTTGTTTCCCTGTCCCTTGCTCTCGTTTTCATTCTTTCCCTTTCCGTTGGCATTTTCGCCACTGAAAAGGACGACACCGTTACCGTTCTTTTCACCCACGACCTCCACTCTCACCTTCTCCCCTCCGTTTCCGAAAGCGGTGAGGAATACGGCGGTTATGCCCGTCTTATGCACGCTATAGGTGAAGAAAAGAAAAAAGAGCCCAACGCTATCCTCGTTGACGCGGGCGACTTCTCCATGGGTAGCCTTTTCCAGACTGCATATGCGAAAAGCGCAATTGAGCTTCGCATTATGGGGGAGATGGGATACGACGTTACCACCTTCGGAAACCACGAATACGACTATCTCGGGGGCGGTCTTGCATCTATGCTTAATGCGGCTGTAGCTTCAGGGGACCGCCTTCCCTACATAGTTGAAGCAAACTACCTCCCTCCCGAAAAGGGTGAGGAGGGCTACAAGGCTGTAGTAAATGAGGCCTTTGAGGCTTACGGCGTTCGCGACTACGTTATCATTGAGCGCGGCGACGTTTACTTTGCAGTTTTCGGTCTCTTCGGCGTTGATGCAGACGACTGCGCCCCAAATTCCGGTATGATCTTTAAAGATCCTGCAGAGACTGCAAAGAAGACTGTTGAAGCGGCAACGGCAGAATGCCTTGAAAAATACAAGGCCGATCCCGTAGTCATCTGTCTTTCCCACGGCGGCACTGAAAACGGCGAGGGCGAGGACTTTGATCTTGCCGCAAACGTTGAAGGCATTGATCTTATCATTTCAGGCCACACTCACACAAAGCTTGAAGAGGCTATCAAGGTTGGGGACACCTACATCGTTTCCGCAGAGGACTACGGCAAATATCTCGGCGCTATCGACCTTACCGTTTCCGATGACGGAAAGGTAAGCTTTGAAAGATATGAGCTTATTCCCATAAACGGCGATACTCCCGAGGACAAGAACATTGCCACCCTCGTTGAGAGCTACAAGAAGGACGTTGAGGATAACTATCTTTCCGACTACGGCGTTACCTTCGATCAGGTGCTTGTTAACAACCCCTACAATTTTGAAAACGTTGACGAAATAAAGTCCACTCAGCACGAAAGCCCCGTTTGCAATCTCTATTCGGATGCTTACAAATGGGCTGTTGAAAAGGCTACGGGCACCACCGTTGACGTGGCACTCACTGCGGCGGGCGTGGTTCGAGAAAGTCTCCCCACAGGGGACATCACCACAAGCGACGTTTTCTCTGCCGCTTCTCTCGGCGTTGGTACTGAGGGTGAGCTTATTGCAGTCTACGTTACGGGACGCGACCTTCGAAACGCTCTTGAGGTGGACGCATCCGTTCAGCCTCTTATGAACTCAGCTCAGCTTTACTTCTCCGGAATCGAATATTCATTCAACCAAAACAGAATGATATTCAACAAGATCGACTACGCAATGCTCAGAAGAAATGACGGTTCTCTTGAAAAAATAGACGACGAAAAGCTTTACTGCGTGGTTACCGGCATGTATGCAGGTCAGATGCTGGGCAGCGTTAAGGAGACAAGCATGGGTCTTCTTGAGATCACTCCCAGAGATAAGGACGGCAATCCCCTTTCTGCAGACGAGCTCGTTAACTACGTAGTCCGCGACAGCGAGGGAGTTCCCGTTAAGGAATGGTTCGCTATCTCCTCCTATCTCCTTGAGATGGACGGCGAGATGGATGAAAAATATTCCGAAACTGACGGTCGAAAGGTAGTATACAAGAGCCTAAATCCCGTAAAGCTTCTCCGGGGCGCTAATATCTTTACATACGTTGTTCTTATACTTATTACCGTTATTATCGGAGTTATCGTTCTCGTTACTCTTCTTATAGTCAGAAGGGTCAAGAGAAAGAAATTTGCAAAATAATCAAAGCCTTGCTGTCGAAAAAGGTATCGACAAGCTGACTTCAGACTGTCGAAAAAGGCGCAGAACAAAAGCCGCAAAACATATAGTATTTAGTTAAGTGAAAATCGCAGTAAAAAAGTAGAAATCCGCCGATCTTTTCGGCGGATTTTATCGTAAAATGCGGCTTCTGCATCCTTCTCGACTGCCCGAGGTCAGCGTGGCGATACCCTTTATCGGTAAACCCGGCTGTTGCATTTGCAACAGCTTCCCTCTTTTTTTTCCACTATATTAGCTTATAATATGAGTATTTTCATTTCTGTTGTTGAAATTGAAGGGATTAGGTGGTATAATACAAATTGTATAGTTATATTTAGCTAAAGCATTACTGCTTTAAGGAGATATCAAATGATCGAAGATAATAAAAGCTTAAAAAAGAACGCGTTTTCAGGCTTTGTCTGGAAGCTGGCTGAGCGACTCGGCGCTCAGGGCGTTTCTCTTGTGGTCTCAATTGTGCTGGCAAGACTTTTGCTGCCGGAGGATTATGCTGTTGTTGGCGTTGTTACGATATTTTTCGCCTTCTGCAACGTTTTGGTTTCGGACGGTCTCAGCACTGCACT
Source organism: Clostridia bacterium (assembly GCA_017416205.1). Classification (GTDB taxonomy): domain Bacteria; phylum Bacillota; class Clostridia; order Oscillospirales; family CAG-272; genus Avispirillum. The sequence continues at coordinate 13,442 of JAFQDC010000064.1, forward strand.
GATCCAGAAAAAGAATTCCGATGCAATAGATTATAATACTATCCTTTTCGTCAGCCTCGGGCTTTCTTCCTTGTTCTACGTAATTCTGTTTTTTACTGCCCCCTTTATTGCAGATATTTATGAAATGCCCCTCGTTATCCCGGCTATCAGGGTCATGGGACTTACTCTTATTATCAATTCATTCAAGTCGGTTCTGAGTGCTTACGTTTCCAGCCGGCTGGAATTCAGACAGTTCTTTTATTCAACCATTGCGGCTAACATTTTCTCTGCCATAGTCGGTATCGGAATGGCTATCGGCGGCTTCGGCGTATGGGCGCTTATTGCACAGCAGATGTCAAACAGCTTAATGGGTACCATCGTTCTGTTCTTTACAACGAAATTTAAGGTAAAGCTTATTTTCTCATTCAACAGACTTAAGTCTTTGTTCAGCTATGGCTGGAAGATATTCGTTATGAACGCATTATCCGTGCTTTATGATGAGATCAATCCTATGGTCGTCGGTCTTAAGTTCTCCTCGGTGGACCTTTCTTTCTATACGAAAGGAAAAAGCTTCCCTTCACTTATAAATACGACCATAAGCGATACTTTATCCTCCGTTTTGTTTCCCGTTATGTCTAAGCTTCAGGATTCCAAAGAGGCTGTTCTCGACATTACAAGAAAGTATATAAAGGTCTCTACTTATCTTTTGTTTCCCATAATGCTCGGATTCCTTGCGGTTTCCGAAAATTTTATTCTTCTGCTCCTTACCGACAAGTGGCTCCCCGCCGTTCCTTATCTGCAGATATTCTGTCTTTCTTATATGGTTCAGGTTATCCACGTCGGAAACATTCAGGCGATCAAGGCAATCGGACGAAGCGATATCTGCCTTATAATGGAGATCATCAAAAAGACTTTGAATTTCTCGATTATTGCCGTTTTCGTATTTTTGAGCAGTTCTCCCGTAATTCTCGCGTTGTCTTCTATCGTTTGCAACTTGGTGGCACTTATAGTAAACACATTCCCCAACCGCAAGCTTATCGGATACAGATACCGTATGCAGATCATGGATATCTTGCCCAATCTTATTATTGCAGCTATAATGTGCGTTATTGTTCTGCTTATGAAAAATCTGCCCTTTGCACCTATTATTACTATGCCGTTGCAGATAATAGCAGGCATTGTGATCTATTTTGCCCTTAGTATTATTACAAAAAATGAAAATATGTCTTATTTGCTCAAGACCCTTAAGCAGTTTGTAAGGAGATAAGTACTATGGCTAAGATGAGACAGCTCATAAAATCTATTGCTAAAGGTATTGTTTCTGTTTTCCCTGTCAGAAACGTCATTGTTCTTCAGACCTGTCCCCCCTTTACAGACAACACTATGGCTGTGTTCAATGAGATGTTAAAGCGCGGTCTGAATAAAAAATATAAGATCGTATGGACCCGTGTTGATAAGTCCAAGCCCTTGCCCCATTGGGAAAACGTTTACTTCCTCGATGAAAATAGCTTTATCGATAATATTAAATCCTTTTATTACAGAAAGTATGCGAAGTGCCTGCTTAGCTGCAACGGCTTCCTTACCTCCTTCAGGAAGGGACAGACTTCATTCTACGTGACCCACGGAACACCCGTTAAAAGTGTTGCTTCATACTACAACATCCCCGACAACGTGGATTATATTTTAGTTGACGGCGAGGGAACCCGCGCTCTCACTGCAAGGGAGCTTAAGGGCGACATAAACAAATGCCATGCCTTGGGTTTTCCGAGAAACGATGTTTTAAGCACATCAAAGATCGATCTTCATCCTCTTTTCCCCGATAATCCCGACGATAAGATCATAATCTGGTATCCCACATTCAGACAGCACGCAAACGGCGAAGTATCTTTTACGGCAGATAAAGCGATCCCCTTGCTTCACGATACAGAAACCGCCACGAAGCTCAATGAGATCGCTAAGAAATACAAGGTACTGCTTGTGCTCAAGCCTCACTTTGCTCAGGACGTGAGCAAGATCAAGGCCTGCAATCTGAGCAACATAAAGTTTATCAACGACCGGTTTTACGTTGACAATAACATTATACCCTACGAGTTTATTGCAAACTCCGATGCCCTCATTACAGACTATTCCTCCGTTTATTTCGACTATCTTGTGTGCAACAAGCCCATAGGCCTGGTTTGGGAAGATTATGAGGACTATAAAAACACCGTTGACTTCGCCATTGATATGGACTTCTGTATGAAGGGCGGAGAAAAGATCTATGATCTGGCAGATTTTGAAGTCTTCATCAAAAACGTTGCAGAAGGCAATGATGTTTTAAAATCTGACCGCGCAGACGTTATGAAATGGGCTTGCTATAAGGAGATCGGCGGTGCTGCCGAGCGCGTTACCGACTTCATTATTGATAAAGCAGGACTTTAAGGAGATTTATAATGAAAAAATTTGGAATCGTCAGCTATAACATATACGGAAATTTCACAAATTACGGCTCTGCGCTCCAGTCCTGGGCTCTTCATCAGGCTATCAACAAGCTTGGGGGCGGAAGATGGGAATCGGTTCTCGTTGATTACTGTCCCGATATTCTGAAGGACAAGGATCCCCTTGATCCCATGAAGAATATGTGGGACCAGGATGCGGAGTCCTTGCGTATGTGTGAATTGAGTCTTCCTGCAATACGGGAGAATTACGTTAAATTCAATAATTTTTATAATAACAGATTCAACAAGACCGCCGGCAAATATACCTCTGAGAATTTTGACACCATTGTGGAAAACGAAAAGCTCGATGGATTTGTTTGCGGCAGCGATACTATTTTCTGCATGGACGAGTTCGGCTTTGACGACGGTTATTACGCAAACTACCCCGTTATGAAAAACGGTTACTCCGTTTCTTATGCCGCTTCATTCGGTGACCCTACCCTTACGGAAGAGGTTTGCGAAAAGCTGAATGAGCGTCTTTCTAATTTCAAGGCCTTCGGTCTTCGCGAGGAGCAAATGGTGGATTACGTGCGCGAGCACACAAGCGTTCCCGTTCAGCGAGTTGTTGACCCTACGTTGCTGCTCACAGCTGAGGATTACGATAAAATTGCCGATGAAAAGCAGGAAGAGGAGAAATATCTTCTTTTGTACGCAAGAAGATATAATCCCGAAATGGAAAAATACGCTGAGAATCTTGCAAAGGAAAAGGGGCTTAAGATCATTGAGATCAGCCTTCGTGCCACAAATGCAGAGAAGCACAGAATGTTTTATGAAGCAGGCGTTGAGGAATTTTTGTCCCTCGTTAAGCACGCAGATTACGTGGTTACCAATTCCTTCCACGGAATGATATTTGCAGTTCAGTACTGCCGCCCCTTTGTTATTTTCTCACGCTATCAGTGCAACAATAAGATCGAAGAGATCCTTGGTTTGTTTGGATTGACTGAAAGAATGCTTACCGAAAGCACTCAGACTGCGCCCGATATTATTGATTACGACGCAGTACACAAGAGAATTGCCGCAGCACGCAAGGACTCTCTTGAGTTTTTGGATATGGAATTAAGCGGCGCCAAATAACGGTAGAAAGAGAAAGCTTATGAAAGGTTTTTTAAGATCGGGTAAAAAGGAAGAATGCTTCGGCTGTGAGGGCTGTGTGCAAGCCTGCCCTAAGAATGCGATAAAAATGGTAGAGGACGAAGAAGGCTTCAGATACCCTGCAGTAAATGAAGAGCTTTGTGTTAATTGCTCTCTTTGCAACAAGGTCTGTTCCTGCGAGAATATGCCAAAGGCTCCCTCTGACGATAAGCTTGCCTTTGGCGGCTATCACAAGGACCGTGATATTAAAGCAGGCAGTACATCCGGCGGTGCTTTTTCGGCTATAGTCGAGGGTTGGTGCGATGAAAACTACGTGATCTTCGGCGCGGCAAGCGAGGGACTTCGGGTATACCACGATCATATTACCGATAAAAAAGATCTTTTTAAATTCAGAAAATCAAAGTATTCCCAAAGCGAAATGGGTAACTCCTTTAAAAAGGCAAAGGAATTTTTGAAGGAGGGCAAAAAGGTTCTCTTTTCGGGAACACCTTGCCAGATAGCAGGTCTTCGCGCCTACTTGGGAAACGATCATCCCGGGGATCTTCTTACTGTTGAGGTTATCTGCGAGGGTGTGCCCTCGCCCCATTTCGTCAGAAGCTACGATAAGCATATGATAAAAAAATACGGTGCCTCCATCACTTCTCTTGACTATCGCTTTAAGGATATGAAAAAGACCTCAGGCAAGTGGGATTTTGAGGTTATGGAAACAAAGCTTCAGAACGGGAAACGAATAAAGCAGGACAGATGGTTCAACCCATTCTGGTCTATATGGCTCAACCACCTTATGAGCAGACCCAGCTGCTATAAATGCCCCTTCACCACTACTGACCGCGTTGCCGATATCTCACTGGGAGATCTGTGGGGCGTTCATTTATACTGTCCCGAGCTTTACGGAAAAAACGGCGGTGCTTCACTTGTTGTCTGCAACAGCACAAAGGGCGCTCTTGCTTTGGAAAAGGCTCTTCCCTTTATGTTTGGACACGAGCTTGATTTTAACACGGCGCTCAAATATCAGAGTCCTATGAGAAAGGCTATCGACACGAATGAACACCGCGAAGCCTTTTTAAAGGACGCCAAGGTATTGCCCTTTGATGAGCTTTGCAAAAGATGGGCAAAAAAGCCGACCTTTAAATTACTATGGCAAAAATACGTCTGGGGTAACAGACAAAAGATCGCTTTATATAACTTCAAGAAAAAATTTGTGAAATAAAGTTGGAAAGATTATGATTAATTTTACAGTAGGACCCGTACAATCGTGCGATGCAGTACGTGAGATAGGAAGCGAACAGGTCCCCTATTTCCGTACACCCGAATTTTCAAGCGTTATGCTTGAAAACGAAAAGCTTATGAAGCAATTTATTAAAGCAGATGACGCTGCCAGAGTTGTTTTTATGACCGGCTCGGGAACTGCTTCAATGGAAGCATCGATCATTAATACTCTTGATGAAAATGACAAGGTGCTCGTTATAAACGGCGGTAGCTTCGGTGAACGATTTGCTGAAATCTGCAAGATCCACAAACTTGATCATACAGAGATCAAGCTTCCTCTGGGCAAAAAGCTGACGGCTGATGATCTTTGTCCCTTTGAAGGCAAGGGATACACCGCTCTCCTTGTTAATATTCACGAAACCTCAACAGGCGTTCATTACGATGAGAAATTGTTGAGTGATTTCTGTAAAAGAAACGGTATCTTCTTCATAGTTGATGCCATCAGCTCTTTCCTTGCAGATGATTTCAATATGGCAGAATCAGGGGCTGATATAGTCATTACAGGCTCTCAGAAAGCTCTTGCCTGCCCTCCCGGAATATCCGTTATCGTATTATCTGAGAAGGCTCTCGGCAGAGTTTTTGAAAAGGATTCAGGCTGTATGTACCTTGACCTTAAATCTGCCCTTAAAAACGGAGAGCGTGGACAGACTCCCTTCACACCCGCAGTTTCAATACTCTTGCAGATAAATGCAAGACTTAAGGAGATCGAAGAGAACGGTGGAGTGGAAAGCGAAACCGCAAAGATCAGAGAATTGGCTGAGGATTTCAGAAGCAGGATCGCAGATATGCCTTTTGAGATAGTATCGGAATCTATGTCTAACGCAGTTACCCCCCTGCATCCTTTGAACACCTCCGCTTACAAGATCTTTACAACTCTTAAGGATGAATACGGGATCTGGGTCTGCCCAAACGGTGGCGAAATGGCTGATAAGATATTCCGCGTAGGTCATATCGGTGCACTTACAAAGGATGATAACACTACACTGATCAATGCTCTTAAAGATATGCAAAGCAGAGGATTATTATAATGATTAAGGTTCTCACTTACGGAACATACGATCTGCTTCACTTCGGCCACATCAGGCTGCTCGAACGCGCAAAAGCATTGGGCGACTATCTGATAGTCGGAATCACTGCAGACGATTTTGACAAAACAAGAGGAAAGATCAACGTTCAGCAGTCTCTTATGGAGCGTATTGAGGCTGTAAGAGCCCTCGGTATTGCTGATGAGATCATTATTGAGGAATATGAGGGCCAGAAGATCGACGATATCAAAAGATACAACGTTGACATTTTCACGGTTGGCTCTGACTGGAGGGGCGTTTTCGATTATCTTGGGGAATACTGCAAGGTCGTATATCTTGAAAGGACCGAGGGGGTATCAAGCTCTGAGCTCAGAAGCGAAACAAGAGCTTTGAAGCTCGGCATTGTGGGAAACGGCATTCACATATTAAAGTACATTGACGAAAGTGAAGTTGTGAACGGTGTCAGAGTATCTGCAGTATATACCGAGAGCAACGAGATCCTTTCCAAACTAAAAGAAAAGAAGATTTCAGCTTCAAAAAATTACGATGAGCTCCTCGAAAATTGCGACGCAGTCTACGTATCCTCACTGCCAAAATCTCATTATGAGCACGTAAAAAAGGCCTTGATGAACGGAAAGCACGTGCTTTGCGAATCTCCCGTTGCTCTGAAAAAGGAGCAGTGTGCAAAATTACTGAGCCTTGCAAAGGAAAAAGAGGTAGTTTTGTCTGAGGGGATAAAGACCGCGTATTCAACTGCCTTTGAACGGTTGGCTCTTCTTATCAAAAGCGGTAAGATCGGAGAAGTCGTATCGGTGGATGCTACCTGCACAAGCCTCAGAGACCTGCATTCAAAAGAAAACGTGGACTATTCCAAGCTATGGAACAGCATCTGCGGCTGGGGACCTACGGGGCTTTTGCCTGTTTTCAAGATCTTGGGTACCGATTATGTGGAAAAGCGTATCATTACCCGTTTATTGGATGAGGATAATTCATTTGATGCCTTCACAAAAATTGAGTTTCTCTATAACAGCGCTACTGCTACCGTTAAGGTGGCAAAGGGTGTTAAATCTGAGGGAGAGCTCGTTATCAGCGGAACAAAGGGATACGTTTACGTTCCCGCCCCCTGGTGGAAGACCGATTATTTTGAGATCAGATTTGAGGATCCTGCGGACAACAAGCGCTATTTCTATCAGTTGGATGGCGAGGGTATTCGTTACGAGCTGGTATCATTTGTAAAATCCATATCTCACAAGCAGAAAAACATTTATATTGAAGACAGAGTAACTATGGCTATTGCCGAGATCATTGAGGACTTCTACTCGGGCAAAGACGTTACACGGATATAAAGGCTTGGTATTGTTATGATATTTATACTTTTGATCTATTTCGGTTTGGTTTTATTCAAATCCAAAATCACTTTTAAAGGTACTGCAGACTATCTCTCTATTGAGAATACCAACTGTGTTAAGGGCATCTTTATTCTTATGGTCTTTCTGAGCCATTTTAACAGCTATATTGAGCTGGACGGACGGTTCGACACCATATATTCAAAGTTCTTTTTCATAATCGGCCAGGCAATGGTAACCATGTTCCTTTTCTATTCGGGATACGGTATAATGGAATCCATAAAGAAAAAGGGCAACGCCTATATTTCTACCATCCCCGTAAAGAGAGTGCTTGGAACACTTTTCAGATTTGACGTTGCTATCCTTTTGTTCTTTATTCTGGCGCTTATCATAAAGAGACCTATGACGGTGGCGAACGTGCTGCTTTCGCTTATCGGCTGGGATTCCATCGGAAACTCCAACTGGTACATATTCGTGATACTGGTGCTTTACCTCGTTACTTTCATAGTATTTAAGATCATGGGAACAAAAAAGCTATGGCTTCCTGTTGCCATAACCACCCTTGTGATACTTGCGCTGGTTGCGCTTACGGCAGCATTCAGACTCAGAGATCTTTATTGGTATGACACTGCGCTCTGCTTTGCTTTGGGAATGATCTATTCCCTTTACAAGGAGAAGATCACACGGGTCGTAAACTATAATATATTCGTCTGGCTCGCTTTTGTTGGCGTATCCTTCGCTGCATATCTTGTTTTGAAGGATATGGGAACACTTCCCTATCTTTTTGCAAACCTTTGCTTCACCATGGGATTCGTTATCCTTACCATGCGCTGGACCTTTAACAACAAGATCCTCAAATGGAGCGGAGAGCATCTGTTTGAGATCTATATCCTTCAGCGGATCCCTATGAGTATATTCAAAAACCTCATCCCTCTCAGCTCTTACACGTACGTATATTTTTTACTGTGCGTTGCTGTTACGGTCATACTCACCATAGGCTTCAAATTCGCCACAGATTTTATATGGAAAAAGCTTACGACTAAAAAAGCAGCATAAAAAACAGGCTATGATCAGTATTTCAATTACCGGTCATAGCCTGTTTTTATTTCATTGTATTTTCTCCCATAATGACGTGCATCCCTCAAGAATATCCAGATACACACCCTCGAAATCCCCCGTGTACCAAGGGTCGGACACGTCTGAGTCCTTCCCCGCGTGCTCCATAAGCTTCGTTATCTTTGCATCGGGGTCAGCGCCGAAGATCCTATAAAGATTTCTGAGATTTTTTGAGTCCATACAGATAATCATATCCCATTTTTGGTAGTCGCTTTTCTTTATCTGTACGGCACGCTTTTCTTCACAAGAAAGGCCGTGACGCAAAAGCTCCCTTTTGGCCGGAGGATACACGGGATTGCCTACACCGTTCCAAATCTCCTCGGTGCTGGTGGCGCTTGAGGAGATTTGGAAATCCCTTTCTCTGCCCGCGCGCTTTACTATATCCTTCATTATGAATTCTGCCATGGGTGAACGGCATATATTGCCGTGGCAAACGAACATTATTTTTGTCATACTCAGGTCCTTTTCTCGGTATTACCTCTTCACTCATCGGAAGCGTTCAGGGGCAATATGCAATCAAGCTTGCTTCCGATACGGCCGCAAAGCTTATTGATTCCCAAAGCCTTGAACAAAATGCTCCGCAAGAGCCAGATCCCATAGCAAATTACGTATACCGCTGCGATGGTACCGAAAATCACCGCTAAAGCATTCAAGACAAAGCAATCCGACAGTCCTGCAAATTTGTTTTCAAAGAAAAGCCTCAGCACCAGCGGATGACAGTGTATGATATATACGTCAAAGGCGCCTCCGGAAAGGCTTTTCAATACCTTGCACACAGCTTTGTTTTTTATTTTCAGCGAAGAAAACAGGCAAAGTGCGATGAGCGCATTGCATACGGTCAAGGGGGAGACGTACCCGACGTAGGTTTCAAAGCCCAAAGGCTCACGGAAAACGATCTCTGTTGCAAGCCACAGAACAACAACCAAAGCATTATTTGCGATAAACGCAACAGCCATAAAGACTCTTGCCTTTGAGAGACGTTCTTCCTTTACATAAAGCCTTACGAATGCTCCTGCCATATAGCAGAACATAAGCCAGAAAGGACTGTATCCCATATTTATACGGAAATAATCAAAGAGTCCGAAGGTGGTTACAACTGAGAGCAGGGTAAACAGCATTATCAGCAGTGAAAAAAACTGCTTTTTTGTCATCACGCTTATCAGCTTATTCATTATCGGTATCATCAGGAACATAAAGACGTATGAAACAAAGTACCAGTATTTTCCCGAAATCGGAGGGAACAGGGAAAACAGTACCGTTTTTCCGTCTGCAAGGTCTTCGGGTCTGAATACAAGGAAAATACCCGTCACAACAATGCAATAAAACGCCACTGTCAAAATAAGATTCACAAGATTACTCGTGCGAATACTCTTTCTCTCACCGTACAGATAACCTGTCATCATAGCAAAAACATTTACTGAGCAATAGCAAATGCTGATAACAAATCTTATGGCAGCCGCTGTAGCTCCAATTCCTGTGGCATCAGACATTCCGCCGCCGTTATTCAGCACATGGAGACCTACTATTGCCGCCATACTCAATATACGAAGAAGGTCTACTCCGTACGCTCTTTCGGTTCTGACCATTTTATCATCTCCTTCAGAAAGCCATATCTCTGTATCATTGTACCATATATTTAATAAAATGGGAAGACGGTATCATTATTTCTCTCCTTACATCAACAACAATTTTATATGGGAGATAATTAAAGATTTTTTCAAAAACTATATATTTTCTCTGATATTTATGATAAAATCAAATCAGATAACTATTTGGAGGTTTTCCTTATGACAAAAGAAAGACTTATTGAAAGAAAGCTTGAATATCTCAGCTGGGAGCTTGGCGTTTTCTTCCACTTCGGTATCCGTACCTTCTACGAGGGTCATATCGACTGGGATCTGAAGCCCATGCCCGCAGAAGCATATAACCCCACGGAGCTCGACTGCGAGCAGTGGATCCGCACTGTAAAGGCGGGCGGCGCAAAGTACGCCGTTCTCGTTTGCAAGCATCACGACGGCTTTGCTAACTGGCCCTCAAAGTATACCGACTACTCCGTTGCCGCGACCCCTTGGCGCGACGGCAAGGGCGACCTTGTACGCGAGTTCGTTGACGCTTGCCGCAAGTACGATATGAACATCGGTCTTTACTACTCTCCCGCTCAGTTCGGCAGTGTTAAGATGGATCACAAGGAATACGACGATTACTTCATCAATCAGATAAGCGAGCTTCTCTCAAATTACGGAAAGATCGACTATCTCTGGTTTGACGGCTGCGGCAGTGAGGATCACGAATATGACACCGTTCGTATCGTTAAGGCTATCCGTGAGCTCCAGCCCGAGCTTATGATATTCAATATGTGGGATCCCGATACACGCTGGATCTTCAACGAATCCGGTATCGCAGGTCTTGACGACGGATGTATGGCAGACTCCCTGGGCTTCTCCGTTCAGACTGACCGTACAGATGCACTTTCAGAGCTTCTCTTCCTTCCCGGCGAGTGCGACTGCAAGATCCGCGCAAACTGGTTCTACGGCGACGCTGACATCCCCACTCTCAAGTCTCTTGAAGAGCTTTGGGGAATCTATCTCTCCTCTGTTGGCCGCGGATGCAACCTTCTTCTCAACATTGCTCCCGACCGCCGCGGTCTTATCGGCGACGAGGATGCAAAGAGATTTATGGAGCTTCACGAAAGAGTTGAGCGCGAGTTCTCAGATCCCTTTATGACTCTCAAGGATTTCAGGATCGAAGAGGGTGAGGCTTACGTTAACGACGTTCGCTTTGACAATTCAAAGCTTCTCAAGTATATCGTTCTTGAGGAGGATCTCTCCGAGGGCGAGTCTCACATCACAGACTTTCAAATCGAGCTTGCTCCCGTTGAATTCGGTACAAACAAGCTGATACATAAGGGCCTTGCGGTTGGTCACAAGATGATCGTTCCCCTGCCCTACCTTGCAGCTAACGGATTCACTATCCGCATTACAGGCTGGAGAGGCGACCACTACAAGCTTAAGGACATTAAGGTATACACCTGCGACCGCTTCTGATGAATATGAAAATATCTACAGAAATATCCTCTGCCGCATACAAGGTCGGGGAGGAGCGTGCTATTGAATACGTAGCGAAGGCGGGCTTTGACGCTTACGATTTTTCCATGTTTGATATGTGCCCCTTTGACTGGGGGAGAGGTGACTTTGCAGAGCATTTCGGTCATCCTCTTGCGGGGAGCGATTATCTCTCCTTTGCACGGCGGCTGAAAAAGGTGGCTGACGACTGCGGCATTATCTGCAATCAGTCTCACGCCCCCTTTCCTACCTGGTGTGAAAAGATTGAAAAATACATATACCGCGCCATTGAGTGCACTGCCGAGGCGGGAGGCGAGATCTGCATCGTTCACCCCGACACAAGGCTTTCTACCGGGGAGAATATTGAGCTTTATTCAAGGATGCTTGAATTTGCAAAGGACGTTGGCGTGAAGATCGCCTGCGAAAATATGTGGGGCTGGGATTTTCAGAATAATTGCCCCTGCCCTGCATCCTGCTCGAAGAGTGAGGATTTTCTTGCAGTTCTCAACGGTGTGGGCGATCCTTATCTCGTTGCCTGCCTTGATATCGGCCACGCGGAGATACCCGGAAGCGGAGATGGAGCTGTGAATATGATCTACGCTCTCGGCGACCACTTAAAGGCACTCCACATTCATGATACGGACAGGTATCACGACAGCCATCAGATTCCCTTTTCAATGAATATTGATTTTTTCTTTGTTGCAAAGGCGCTCAAAAATATAGGCTACTCAGGATATCTTACCCTTGAAGCCGACTCTTATCTTTCCCACTTCTCACCCGAGGACACATATAAGGGAGTTTGTGATCTCGCAGCAAGCGTAAAAAGAATAGCTGATATGTTTTAATAAAATCAAAACCACCGGTTGAACCGGTGGTTTGCTCTACCCCTAAAAGGGGATATTACTGGCTTCCCCCCTAAAAGGGGTACTGAACTATATTATAGCATTACACGCCCCACTACCCGTGAACGGGTCAAATCTCACGATCTCTTATGATTGCAATTCGTTTATCTTTTACTCTTAGTTTTCGGCTTGCATAAAGCTCGCCGTCTTTATCGTAGCACTACTCTATGTCCGCCCCCAGTAGAACTGGGGGTAGATTTCCACGCCTAAAGGCACCAAATCTAAGGGCTGTCGCAAGCAAATGCGACAGCCCTGTTCTTTATCAAATTTGGGGTTGTAGGGGAGATAGATGATATATATGGCTACAAAGAGAGCGAGGGACTAAAACAAGTCCTTCCCCCGAAGATCTGGGGGAAGGTGGCTCATTAAAGTGAAGTCAGCTAATTGCAAACTGTATTTCCGGCTCCATGTATTAAATCAAGAGTATTCTACATGGGGGAGACGGATGAGGGTTTGCTATCTGGACAAGAGCTGTCTATAATCTAAGTTAATATATATTTGATAGCATAGTTAATTCTTCTATGTCTCGTGGCACATAAATTCTTTCGTTTGGTTCTCACCCAGGTAGCAAACCCTCATCCGTCACCGCCTATGAAGACATCAAAAACTTATAATTTAACTCTGGAAATACCATTCCTTTTTAATTTTAAGAAACTGCATCGGTGACACCTTCCCCCAGATCTTCGGGGGAAGGACTTGGCTGAAGCCTTCGCTCTACTTGTTGCCGTAACGCAAATGCTAACTACCCGCTAAACCGCAATTTGACAGGGAGACGTCAAAAGGCTGTCGCAAATGCAACAGCCCTTCTTTTTATTTTACAATCACCGATACTCCGTCGGGGATGGCGGTTATTGTGATATCCTCTCTTCCAAGTATCTCACGGGCCCTCTCCAAGGCTTCCTCAACAGAATGTGCGGGGATCATATGCATTTTTTCAACATCTCCGTCGGGCACCTCGGAAACGTATATAACAGTAGCCTTTCTGAGAACTCTCAGCATTATCTGTGTCTGCCACTGATCGGGCACGGTCTCGCTGCGGCTTCGGGAGAGAAATTGCGCCATGGTCTTTTCTATATCCGCCTCTTCTGCAAGCTGACGGTAGAAATGATCGCCGCCGATACCGTCTGACGATGCAGACAGCATAATTATTACTCCGCCCTCTCTTACGGTTGCCTCTGCCGCGGTCATTCCCTTTACGGACTGATACACGTTCTGATCGAGAGGATATCCGCCGTTTGTGGTTATAACAACGTCAGCCTCTCTCTTTTCCGCCCCGCAAAGGGATGAAAGGAAGCGGACACCCTCCTCGTGTGCCTTCTCACAGTCCCCCGCTACGGCATAGATGACCTTTTTATCTTCGTTAAGCACTACGTTTACGATAAAGCGAAGGCCTGCCTTCTTCGCAGCCCAAAGCATGTCGGCGTGTATTGGATTATTTTCAAGTCTTCCCGTTCTGGCGTACTCGCTGTCTATAAACTCGGAGCAATGGTTTGCAAGAACGGTGGCCCTTCCCGCAACGCCGGGAAGAACGCTCTTTCGTCCCCCCGAGTATCCTGCAAAGAAATGGGGCTCGATAAAGCCCTCGGCAACGAGAAGATCGGCATCCATTGCGATCTTATTTATCTCGCACTCACCGCCCGAGGGGAGAGTTCCTATATTTACAAGCTTTTCTCTCTCGTCGCAGTCGTGGATATATATATTCTCACACATTACGATATCCTCGCCGAACTTTGATATAAGCTCTTCCTTGGTGGTCTCTCTGTGGCATCCCGTTGCAATAAGGATCGTAATATCCGCATCGGGGCTTCCCCTTCTTATCTCGCGGAGCATGGGAGGAATTATGAGCTTACTGGGCACGGGGCGGGTGTGATCGCTTGCGATTATTACAATATTCTTTTTTCCGCGGCTCATCTCGCAAAGGGTATCGCTGCCCACGGGGAACGCAAGGGCTTTTTCTATAAGTTCCGATTCACACAATTCGGGATCATACTCATTTATTCTTGACTCAAGCACTCCGAGAAGCTCATTATCCTTAAAGGAATGCTCTTTATATTCTTTTCCGTAGGGGAATTTTACGTTTACCATAAGCGCCTCCTCAGCTTTCTGATATTATCATAACAAAAAAGACTTGCCGCGGCAAGTCTTTTTTGTTTTATTCTTTTACAAATTCAAGCATTATGCTGAGGTGCTCTACGTTATTCTGATGATATATACCCTTATTCATAAGGTATTCGCCATAGTAGCTCTTGCCGTTGCAGGTATAGACTGCATCGGGATCAAGTGCGCGAAGCTTTATATACTCATCGGGGCCGTTGAAGAGGCCACGCTGACCGTCAATGCACACTATGACTCTCTTCTTATCCTCGGAGATAAACTGGAGGACAGACATATCGCACTCAAAGGGTGAGCGGAGTCTGTACAGATCGCCATTATGGAAAACGTCCTCAAGCTCTCTGTATCTCACGATAGTTTTCCTTGAAAGCTCAAGCTCCTCGGGAGTACACTTTCCGAGATTCAGCTCAAAGCCAAGCTGACCGGGCATTGCCACGTTACAGCGCATCTTAAAGGGAGTCGTTCTTCTCTGAGTATGATTGGGACATACCGAAACGTGAGCGCTCATTGAGCTGTATGGGTAAACCATACTTGTTCCGTACTGTATTCTCAGTCTGTCCACAGCGTCGCTGTTATCGCTGGTCCACACCTGAGGCATATAATAAAGCATTCCGGGGTCAAAGCGGCCGCCTCCTGAGGAGCAGCTCTCAAAGAGAACCTCGGGGTACTTCTGTGTAAGCGTTTCGAGCACGTGGTAAAGTCCCAGCATATATCTGTGGTACACCTCGCCCTGACGCTCTGCAGGAAGATTTGCGCTTCCTACCTCGCACATATATCTGTTCATATCCCATTTGATATACTCGATATTTGCGCGGTCAAGAATTGAGCTTATGGCATTGATTATATAGTCGCAAACGTCGTCTCTTGAAAAATCAAGAGTTATCTGACTTCTTGTGGGGGTAGTCTCCCTTCCCGGTGTATGGAGAGCCCATTCGGGATGAGCGCGGAACAGCTTGGAATCGGGATTTACCATTTCAGGCTCAAACCAGAGGCCGAACTTCATTCCTATCTTATTGACCTCACTTGCAAGATATCCGAGACCTGAGGGAAGTCTTTTGGGATGCTCCCACCAGTCGCCAAGGCCTGCGCGGTCAGTATCGCGTGTGCTGAACCATCCGTCGTCAAGGACCATGGTATCAACGCCTATTTCCTTCGCGCTCCTTGCAAGCTCGATTATGGTGTTTTCATCAAAGTTAAAATAAGTTGTTTCCCAGCTATTGAGAACTACGCTTCTCGGAATATCTCTGTACTTTCCGCGGCAAAGGCGGGTCCTGTACAGCTTATGATATATTCTTGACATCTCTCCGAGACCATCTGCAGAATAAACGAGAACTGCCTCGGGAGCCTGGAAGCTTTCTCCCTTTTCAAGAACAAAATTGAAATTCTGAGGATTTATGCCGATATAAGCGCGAAGTCCGTTAAAGGCACCAAGCTCAGCTCCCGCAATGAAATTGCCGCTATACACAAGGCTCATTGCGTATACGTTACCTACATTCTCCGTAGCGGTGCTGTCGCACACTGCAAAGAAGGGGTTATGTACTGCGCTTGACGCACCAAAGCGGCTCTCAACGCTCTGCGTGCCGGGAACTATCTTTCTTCTCGTTATATATCTTTCTCTTACCCACGCGCCGTCAAGATGGATGATGTCCATATCATCAACGCCCACAAAGTCCACCGATGCGCTAAAGGCGCGGCCTATCTCCATTTTCTCGCCGCGGTTTTCGATCCTTGCGCTTCTGGCAATTGCATCAAGATCCTCAAACACGGAGTAAGAAAGATAAACGTGCAGATCGCGAAGGCTGTCAGCAAGATGGATAACGAGGGTATCTACCTTATCCCCTTCCTCGCAATAGGTTGCGGGGAGGCCTTCAAGACCGGGCTTTCCCGACAATATCTCATGATCTGCGTATTCAAGGCGGGTATAGTACGCGCCGTCCCGATACTTTGTTTCAAGAGCAGGATAACGAAGGTCTGCAGACCCGAAGGTTGAATACTCAAGAGGGAGCATATCCGTAGAATAGGGGGCTGCATCAACAGGGGCAAGGGGGCGGTATCTTAAGGCTTCAACGTAATCGTTATGGATCGGATGATTCAGGCGTTTTCCCCAATAAGCATGGAGGAGTATCTTATTCTGATATATTCCCATCGCATAGGTGGTTTTCTTCGTATGAAGATAGAATACCTTGTTTTCGCTGTCAAATACTATCATAGCTGCTTACTCCTTATCTGACTCTGCCTTGGGTGCTACCATAAAAGCATTGGGAAGTATTCTTCCGAGAGTAGGGTTAAGTGAACAGTTTTTATTGAGGACCTCTCCCTTATATGCAAGAGCGGTGGTTGCTCCTCCATCGCAGCTTGACGCGTTGATAACTCCGTAAGAAAGAAGCTCCTCTGCCATCTCGTCTACCGTGATTCCGATAGAATGACCTACGTTTCTTCCGTCTATAACAAGAAAGACTATTACTCCGTCCTCACGCTGACCTACAGCAGTTCTTGGCTGGATACCGTAACCGGATGAGCCGTATACCTGCTTTTTACCGTCAGCAATAAGCACGGGAGAAAACTGCATCCCGTCTCTGATATTACCGTATTTTTCCCAGTTGCTGATCTGTCCCACAACAAGCTTATTCTCTCTTGTTATTACGATACTGCCGTAATAATGAACGTAATCTCCCCAGTACTTTCCCTGAGAAAGCGACATTCCTACGACCTGTCCGCCGTTTCCGTTTTCATTGGGGTCCTGGAATCCGCTGGCATTTACTGCGGCAACGGCGCCGTAATGCTCCATCATATCAAGTATTCTCATACCCGTAACACCGGGGTACTGAGTCATTCCTATATATACTCTTGAGGGATCGTCTACAAGCATTATCTGACCCTTATATGAGGGGCCTGTTATTTCAGAAACCACGAGGCCTTCTTCAATATCGTTGATAAGCACAGTATTTCCTGCCTCGTCAGGCTCTCCTACTGTCAGATAAAGCTGACCGAGAATATCCTCCACCTTATCGGGCTCAACTGTAGGCGTATCCTCATATCCTGCGCTACCATCCATTACGTGAAGATTATCCATACCGCCGACAACGCCCTCATTTGTATGCATTGAGCCTACGACTCCCGCAACCACGTCCTCGGGGAAGAACCACTCAGCAAGCCAGAGATGACTTTTCGTTGTCATAGCGGTCTCGATCCATATGGTGCGCCAATACTCGATGAATGGAATTTTGGAATATACAACAACAGCATACAATGCGGAAAGAGAAAGACATATGGCCATAAGCACAGTAAGAAAATTAGCTCCTCTTCTGACGGCACGTTCTTTTTTATTGATATTCTTTTTTCTGCCGACCTTTATATTAACGCTTTCGGCTTCTTTATCAAAAGACGTATTATTCATACCGTAGCTTGCCATATACTGAATCCTTTCCTGAACGACTGTGCTAAAACTAAGCATACTATCTCATTATATACATATTGATTTTATCATAAGCTTCAAATAAAGTCAAGATATTTACCCCTCCCTTATATTTATTAACATTACACGTTGTCAAAATTAACACATTATTTATTATACACTCTTGAAATTTATATAAATATGTGTTATTATAATGAGGAACAATTATGCCTATCTGTATTCGCCGGAAAATATCAACGAAAAGGATCGGTTAGACCTATGAATATCGCTGTACTCGGAGGAGGCACCTGGGGTATCGCCCTTGCAAAGCTCCTCTGCGAAAACGGACACAAAGTTACAGTCTGGTCCGCGCTTCCAAAAGAAATCGAGTATCTCAGAGAAAACAAAAAGCATCAGAATCTTCCCGGCGCAGTTTTGCCCGATTCAATTGAATATACCGACGATCTTCCCCGCTCTCTTTGCGAAAACAAATATATCGTGTTTGCCGTGGCCTCAGCATTTATCAGAACGACTGCAAAGGCCGCAGCACCTTACATTAATGAGGATCACGTTATTATTGACGTTGCAAAGGGTATGGAAAAGGAGACTCTCTTTTCAATGACCGAGGTCATTGAGGATGAGATGAAAAAGAACGGTGTCACCTTCCCTCTGAAGTTAGTTGCCCTTTCAGGCCCTACTCACGCAGAGGAGGTTGCTCTCGGCATTCCCACCTCCATAGTTTCCGCCTGCATTGATGAGGACGTTGCACAGGACGTTGCCCGTCTCTTCTCAAACAACTGGATGAGAGTTTACACAAATACCGACATCAAGGGCGTTGAGCTTTGCGGAGCACTTAAGAACGTTATCGCTCTTGCGGCAGGTATGAGCATCGGAATGGGCTATGGTGACAACACCACGGCTATGCTCATAACCCGCGGTATTGCGGAAATGACCCGTATGGGTCTTGCAATGGGCTGCCGCCGCCGTACATTTATGGGTCTTGCGGGCATCGGCGACCTTATCGTTACCTGCACCTCCCGCCACAGCCGCAACAACCGCTGCGGTCAGTATATCGGCGAGGGTCTCACCTACAGCGAAGCTCAGGAAAAGATCGGCATGGTAGTCGAAGGCTATCACGCCCTTGACGCTGCTATGGCGCTGAGCGAAAAATACGGCGTTGATATGCCAATTATTGCATCGGTTTATAAGACCGTCAAATGCAACGTTAAGCCCGCTGAAGCTATTCACGAGCTTATGTCCCGCTCTATGAAGAGCGAGCTTGAATAAGTTTTTTATAAAAATTTTTATAAACAGGAGATGACAAAGATGAGATCCATCAAAATCACAGCGCTGCTTCTCGCAGCTCTGCTCTGCATCCCTCTTCTCGCAGCTTGTGCCAACAACGGACCCGGTGTTAACACCCGTCCCCAGGGCCAGGGCGGAAGTGCTGATGTAGGCAACTTTGCACAGGGTGACTTTGATAACGAGGACTTCAGATTCCTTTACATCAAGCACTCTGACATCGGTAAGGATTACTACGGCGGTAACTACCTTGACGCTGAGAGCCTTACAGGTGCTACCATCGAAGACGCCGTTTACAACCGTAACATGGCTGTCGAAGAAAAGTACAAGGTAAACATTAGCCAGCGTGTTGAGATCAGCGGCGACCCTGCTGCTATCCTCCAGACATTCTATATGTCCGGTGACTTCATTTTTGACGTTATCTACGGCTGGGGCTACAAGCTCGGTTCTTGCATTCCCGAGAACTACTTTGCAGATTTCTCCACACTTCCCCACATTGATCTTACCAAGGATTATTGGAGCCCCTCCGCTATTGAGGACCTCTCCATCAACGGTAAGCTCTACCTCTGCATCAACGATATCTCCATGAACAAGCTTGAGTGGGCAGACTTCCTCTTCTACAACAAGCAGCTTTCTGAGGACTACAACGTTGAATCAACATACGGTACATTCTATGATCTCGTTACCGAGGGCAAGTGGACTCTTGATACATACCTCAAGGTTCTCTCCCACGTTTCCAACGACCTCGACGGTGACGGTCAGATCACAAGAGATGACGTTTACGGTATCGTAGACGGCGCAGGTAACGGTATGGTTATCGGTACTGCCTGCGGTATGGACCTCACAACAAAGAATGATGACGGTTCTTACTCCCTCAACTACTACAACGAGAAGACTCTCGATATCGCTAACAAGGTTTACGAGATCTACTCCAACTCCAAGTACGTTAAGGACTACGAGGAGCTCGGCCAGAACGCAGATACAACAGGCTACACAGACCAGTGGGAATACTTCCGTTCCTTCTTCGCTCGTGACCATGCTCTCTTCTGCTCCGGTAGTGCTTACATCACAAGTGAGTTCCGTAACATGGACAGCGACTACGGTATCCTTCCCCTTCCCAAGTACGATGAGAACCAGGCTAACTACCGTCACACTGTAAGTAGCCTCGCTTCTATCTTCGCACTTCCCTCCACATACCGTAACGACGTTTCCACAGCAAGCCCTGAGAGAACAGGTATGATCCTTGAGTACATGGCATACAAGTCTCAGGAAGTTCTTCTTCCCCAGTACTACGATACCCTTCTTAAGGGTCAGCGTCTTGACTCCGAGCAGGACCAGGCTATGCTCGACACGATCCGTGACACTATCCGTTACGAGTTTGCCGACATGATGGGTCTTGAGGATATCGCAAAGAACTGCGCTGCTATCTACACAAAGCCCACAACCGCTTCCTCTACATTCAAGAGAAACGAGAACAAGCTCCAGAAGACTCTCGATGACTTCTACACCGAGACACTTCTCCTTGGCTCCAAGGAAGAGTCCAAGTAATAAAAAAATTTCACCTCCCCGCAAAACGGGGAGGTGTTTTTTTAGTGAAGTGAGAAGAGAGAAAAGAGAAGAGAATCGGAATAAAACCGCCGCGGCGGTTTTATTATTTATTCTTTGAATGATAAATTACGGTTTATATGTCGCTTTTTTGTAAAAAAGCTCCGCAAAAAACTTCAAACTATGGTAATAAAGAATGACAAAGTATACCTATAGACAACTAATTAATCCCTTTTTTGAAGTTTTTCGGGGGTGTGGGGGCCTTTTTTCAAAAAGGCTCCCACGTATATCTCCCCCTCAAACCAAAATTTGAACATGATTTAAATTAACGCTTTGCATATGTGTTTTTTTGGGCAAATCATTGACTTATTTTTCTATATTCAGTATAATTATTATGTAAAGCTATATAAAGGAGCGATACTATGAACTTCAAAAAAATCACAGCTCTCATTATTGCGGCTGCCATGGCTATCCCTCTTCTTGCTTCCTGCGCGAACACGGGCAACGGTGTTAACACCCGTCCCGCAGGTGACGGCGGAAGCGCAGATGCGGGCAACTTTGCCAGCGGCAATTTTGACAATGAAGATTTTACCTTCCTTTTCATTCAGCAGAAGGCAGGTAACAAGGACTACTACGGCGGCGACTACCTCGATGCGGAAAGCCTTACGGGCGCTACCATTCAGGACGCGGTATATAAGCGTAACCTGGCAGTTGAAGAGCTCTACAAGGTAAACGTTACTCAGCGACTTGAGGAAAACGGTGACCCTGCGGCTCTTCTCCAGACATTCTATATGTCCGGCGACTTCTGCTTCGACGTTATCTATGCATGGGGCTACAAGCTTGGTATGTGCATCGTTGAAAACTATTTTGCAGATATGTCAAAGCTCCCTAACGTTGATCTTTCAAAGGAATACTGGTGTCCCTCCGCTATGGATGACCTTATGGTTAATGACAGTCTTTACATCTGCATTAACGATATCTCCATGAACAAGCTTGAATGGGCTTACTTCCTTTTCTTCAATAAGCAGCTTGCAGAGGACTACAACGTTTTCTCTACCTTCGGTTCTCCCTACGACCTTGTTCGCGAGGGCAAATGGGATATCGATACCTGTCTCAAGATGATTTCCAGCGTATCCAACGACCTTGACGGTGACGGTAAGATCACAAAGGATGACGTTTACGGTGTTATCGGTCTTACTGCCTCCGACTTTGCTACATCCGCAGGTGTTAAGCTTCTTTCCAAGAACGACGACGGTTCTTACTCCCTTTCTTACTACAACGAGAAGACTATCGATGTTGCAACAAAGGTAAACGACATTCTTACAAACAAAAAGCATTCCAAGGATTACACTGAGATCTGGGAGAATGCAGACACCTCCGGATTTAACGACGACTGGGAATACGTTCGTTCCTTCTTCGCCACCGACCACTCTCTCTTCCTTTCCGGATGTGCTTTCCTTACAGGTGAGTTCCGCAATATGGAAAGCGAGTACGGTATCCTTCCTCATCCCAAGTACGATCAGAATCAGGAAAATTACATCCATTACGTAACTCCTACTGCATCTATCTTTGCTATCCCCTCTACTTACAGAACAGACATTCAGACTGCAAGCCCTGACAGAACAGGTATGATCCTCGAGTATATGGCTTACAAGTCCAACGAGATCGTGCTTCCCCAGTACTACGAAACTCTTCTTAAGGGTCAGCGACTTAATGGCGAGGATGACCAGCAGATGCTTGACGTAGTTCGCGATACTATCCACTACGATCTTTGCGCAATGGTTGGTCTTGAGGGTATAACAACCAACTTCAAAAACGTTGTTGAAAAGCCCAGCACAGCTTCCTCTACTTATAAGAGAAACGAAGCTAAGCTTAACAAGCAGCTTAACGATTTCTATATGGATATGATCCTTCTTAACACTCAGGAAGACTAAGATAATTGATAAAAAATGCTGTCGCATTAATTGCGACAGCATTTTTTAGTTTCTTATCACTCTCAGTACATCATTTTTATATTCTATTGACATATTTTGAATTGTTTAGTATAATATTTTTGTAACATATATATAGGAGTGATACTATGGAATTCAAAAAAATTGCAGCTTTGATCCTTGCTGCTGCTATGGCTATTCCGCTTCTTGCTTCCTGCGCTAACACCGGCAACGGTGTCAACACCCGCCCCGCAGGCGACGGCGGAAGTACTGATGCAGGAGACTTTGCCAGCGGCGATTTTGACAACGAAGACTTCACCTTCCTTTTCATTCAGCAGAAAGCGGGCAACAAGGACTACTACGGCGGCGATTACCTTGACGCTGAAAGTCTTACCGGCGCTACCATCCAGGACGCAGTATATAAACGTAATATGGCAGTTGAAGAGCTTTATAAAGTAAACGTTAATCAGCGCCTTGAGGAAAACGGCGACCCTGCGGCTCTCCTCCAGACATTCTATATGTCAGGTGACTTCTGCTTCGACGTTATCTACGCATGGGGCTATAAGCTTGGCCTTTGCATCGTTGAGAACTACTTTGCAGATATGTCAAAGCTCCCCCACACAGACCTTACAAAGGAATACTGGTGCCCCTCCGCAATGGAGGATCTTACGGTAAACGACAGCCTTTATATCTGCATCAACGATATCTCAATGAACAAGCTTGAGTGGGCATACTTCCTCTTCTACAACAAGCAGCTCGCTGAGGACTACAACATTGAGACCACACTTGGTTCTCCCTACGACCTTGTAAAGGAAGGCAAATGGACTCTTGATGCATACCTTAAAATGCTTTCAAGCATTTCCAATGACCTTGACGGTGACGGTAAGATCACAAAGACTGACGTTTACGGTGTTATCGGTCAATCCGCTTACGATCTCGCTTATTCAGCAGGCGTTCAGCTTCTGGAAAAAAATGACGACGGATCTTACTCCCTCGCATATTACAACGAGAAGACCATAGATATTGCAAACAAGCTGGCTGAGACCCTTTCCAACAACAAGTACTGCAAGGGCTATAACGAGATATGGGAAAACGCTGATACCTCAGGATTTAACGATCAGTGGGAATACGTTCGTTCATTCTTTGCAACTGACCATTCCCTGTTCCTTTCCGGTTCTGCTTTCCTTACGGGTGAGCTTCGTAACATGGAAAGCGAGTACGGTATTCTTCCCTATCCCAAGTATGACGAAAATCAGGAAGACTACGTTCATATAGTTGCAAACCTTGCTTCTATTTTCGCGATCCCCTCCACTTACAGAACTGACGTTGCAACTGCAGGCCCTGACAGAACAGGTATGATCCTTGAGTATATGGCTTACAAGTCTAACGAGCTCGTTCTTCCCCAGTACTACGATACCCTCCTTAAGGGCCAGCGTCTTAACAGTGAGGACGACCAGCTGATGCTTGACACCATCAAGGACACCATTCACTACGACCTTTGCTCTATGGTGGGCCTTGACGGCATTACTACAAACTTCCACGGAGTTGTTTCAAAGCCAAACACAGCATCATCCACATATAAGAGAAACGAGCAGAAGCTTATAAAGCAGCTCAACGATTTCTATATGGATATTCTTCTTCTCAACACTAAGGAAGAAGGAAAAAACTGATATTTCAGCTATGACAAAAAGCAGTTACACTATGTGCAACTGCTTTTTTGCTATGTGTGCGTCAAATTTTGGTTTGACGGGGAGATAGATGCAAAGAACTTTTTTGTAAAAAAGTTCTCTGCACTCTCAAAAAACTTTAGAAAAGAAAAAACGCATCGTAAGCAATACTTTATTATGTTTTTTACCCATAGTTTGAAGTTTTTTGCGGAGCTTTTTTACAAAAAAGCGACCGTCTCCCCATAAACCCTAATTTGACAAAAAAAAATAACCGTTGAAGGTACTCTTCAACGGTTATATGATTTTTACTTAAATAACCTTTGCAAAGAAATCACGGAGACGCTCGCTCTTAGGATTATTGAATATCTCCTCGGGAGTGCCCTCCTCTACGATAACTCCTTCATCAACGAAAACAACCTTGGTTGCAACCTCACGGGCAAATCCCATTTCATGGGTCACAACAGCCATGGTCATGCCTTCACGCGCAAGATCCTTCATTACCTCAAGAACCTCTCCTACCATTTCAGGGTCAAGGGCGCTTGTAGGCTCATCAAAGAGCATTACGTCAGGCTTCATAGCAAGTGCTCGAACAATTGCAACTCTCTGCTTCTGACCGCCTGAGAGCTTTGCAGGATACTCTTTTGCTTTATCCTGAAGACCTACCCTTGCAAGAAGCTCCATTGCCGTCTTTTCAGCTTCTGCCACGATCTCCTTTGTTGAACGGATATCATCAGCGCAATACTTTTTACCGAAAAGCTTTGCAATTCTTGCCTTGCGCGCCTTTTTCTTTGCCACATATACAGGTGCAAGAGTAAGGTTCTGAAGAACGTTCTTATTATTAAAAAGATTAAAGTGCTGGAATACCATACACATCTTCTGTCTGTGTATATTGATATCAACAGACATATCAGCAATATCTACATCATGGAAATAGATGTTACCGGATGTGGGATCCTCCATACAGTTAAGACAACGGAGAAGCGTACTTTTACCGCTTCCGGAGGGACCGAGAATTACTACTATCTCTCCCTTTTCAATGGTAAGGTCTATGCCACGGAGAACAGGAAGGTCTCCAAAGCTCTTATGAAGATTACATACTCTTATCACTTTTCCTGAGTCTCCTTTCCATAACCTTAATAAGCAGTGTTATAAGAAGTACAAGGATAATATAAATTATCGCCATTGCAAGATAGGGCACCATAAACTCATATGTATTGCTACCCATAAGGTTAAACGCCTTATAAAGGTCGCTTGCACCTACAAAGCTGACGATAGAGGTCTCCTTGATAAGAGTGATAAACTCATTACCCATGGTAGGAAGAATATTCTTCACAGCCTGAGGAATAACTATTTTTATCATTGTTGCAGAAAAGCTGAGACCCATTGCTCTTCCGCCCTCCATCTGACCGGGATCTACGGAGAGGATACCTCCACGCATTATCTCTGAGATATATGCACCGCTGTTGAGACCGAATACCATTATTGATACCATTACGGAGCTCATCTTGATTCCCATAAGGGGAAACAGAACGTAGTAGAACACAAGAAGCTGAACTACCATAGGTGTTCCTCTGAAGAAGGAAACGTAAATGCTGCATATGAAATCAAGTATACGGGGGAATATCCTGTATTTCGGCATAACACGGACTGCGGCGATCAGAGTACCGATAACAGATCCGATAACGAGACCCATTACTGCTATTATCAGTGTGTTCTGAAGGCCTTCAAGCACATTGTTATAGGCACCGTTTGTATAAAACTCATGCCAGAAGGTTTCTAATCTTAATCCAAAATTACCCATTATTCAATCCTTAATAACATACAAATACCTCACCCTGCCGGGTGAGGCATTTGAAAAATCAGATCTCTTAGTTCATCTCGTTGATGGACTCGGAAATAACAGCTGCGGGAGCCGCATCGATGATAACGTAATCAATGTTGCCGTTGATCATATCCTGAACTGCAAGAGAGCCGTTCTTGTAACCAACTGTTGTTACGTCATAGCCATCAAAGCCCCAGTCAGCATCACCTGCGGAGTAGAGCTGACCTGTTGTTCCGTCCTGAACGCCTACCTTAACCTTCTTGTCAAAGCCCTTGAGGATCTTCTCAACATCTGCCGCTGTCTTGCAGTCAGCAAATGTATCGTCATCACCCTTTACGATAAGCTTCTGAGAAGCCTCGTAGTAGGACTCGGAGAATGTTACGTGCTCTTCACGCTCTTCGTTAACAGTAAGACCTGCCATTGCGATGTCGCACTTGTGCTGACCTACGGAGAGGCAAACTGCATCGAAGTCCATGTGCTGGATAACAAGCTCTTTACCGAGCTCATCAGCGAGAAGCTTTGCGATCTCCATATCGATACCGAGGTACTTATCACCCTCAGTGTACTCGAAGGGAGCAAACGCTGCGTTTGTTGCAACAACGAGCTGATCCTTTGTCTCATCAAGCTTTGCGCTTGTTACGGGAGTGGGCTCGCCGCCGTTAAAGTACTTGTCACAGATATCTTCAAGAGTGCCGTCTTCCTTGATCTTCTTAACGAACTCGTTAACGTCCTCAAGGAGCTCGGGCTGAGCCTTATCAACACCGAAAGCGTAAAGCTCTTCGGTAAGATTGATATCTATAACCTTGGTTGCCTCTGCATCGCTACCGCCGCAGGACATAAGGCATGCGGGAACTGCGAGAAGAGAAAGTGCAATAATAATGCTAATGAATTTCTTCATCGTTATTACCTCCAAAAAGAATTACCTTGCCATTATAAACCCTTGATACTCTTTTGTCAAGGGAATTATGAATTTTATTCATAACGAAAATTCAATATTTAATTATTTTTTGACCCTCTTCCACTCTATTTTGCTTAAAAACAAAGAAACGGCAGATTCACTGCCGTTTCTTTTATGAATATTCTGAATATTTATGCAATTACGAGGAAGTAGAGAAGGAGGAGTATGCCAAGGGCAATTCTGTACCAGCCGAAGACCTCGAAATTATGGCGCTTGACAAAGCCCATAAGGAACTTTACGCACACGAGAGACACGACAAAGGATACTACCATTGCAACTGCGAGGATCGCAAGCTGCTCTCCGCCCATCATCTGCGCTTCCCCGTCTATTACGTCCTTTGCATAGGACAGCACCTCAAGGCCCGAGGCTCCGCACATTGCGGGAATTGCGAGGAAGAAGGTGAATTCCGCCGCCGCAGTACGGGAAACTCCGAGAAGCATTGCACCGAGGATAGTTGAGCCGCTTCTTGACGTTCCGGGCACCAAGGAAAGCACCTGAAACAGACCGATAAACAAGGCTGTTTTATATGTAATGCCGTCAGCGCTCTCAATTCTCGGAGCTTTGTTCTTCTTGAGACGCTCTATAACTATAAAAGCGATACCGTAAACAAGGAGAGCTGCCGCAACTATTACGGGGTCGTCAATAAGATCGATATCAAGAAGCTTCATTGCAACAACTGCAACGCCGCCGGGAATTACCGCAACGAGTATCTTTACCCAGAGAAGCCACGTATTCTTCTTTTCCTCAGCACTCTTCTTTTTTGAAAAGGGATTCAGGCGGTTAAAGAAGAACACCACCACCGCAAGAATTGCGGCAAGCTGAATGACCTCCACAAGCATATGAGTGAATGCTGTGTCCTGATCCAAAGGAAAAAATTCGTTAAAAAGCAACAGATGTCCCGTTGAACTGACGGGAAGCCACTCCGTTATTCCCTCGATTATTCCGAGGAGCAGCGCCTTTAAAAGTTCAAGTATAAGCATATGTAAAAGCTCTTTCTTTTTTAAAGTTTTTTGGAGTGCAGAACCTTTTTTTCAAAAAAGGTTTTGCATATCCGTACTCCAATTTATTCTCCTCCGCGGAGGATATCGCCGGTCTTTACCTCAAAGGGCACCTTCAGCTTAAAGAGCATTCCCGGGTGGGGAGCTGACTCGATGGCCTCCCCCTTTTCGTTTGTAAGGCCCTCAGCCTTGAAGGGTCTGCCTACCTTACCGGGGGAGAGAAGCTCAACGGATGCGCCGTCTACAAGCTTGTTTCTCTGGATAAAGGTAGCAATACCGTTTTCGTCGCTGTCCGCAACTGCAGTTGCGATATATGCCTTTTCACGGATATAGCCCGGCTCTGTCACTATATTTGCGTCCTCATGGGGGGACTTATAGAAAAATCCTGTGCCGTACTCACGGTGGGACACGGACTCAAGCTCACGGAGAAGCGCGGGATCGTAAACATACCCCTCGGGGTCTGCAAAATAGCGGTCAAGGGCCATTTTATACGTATTTGTAACAACTGCCGTATAATAAGCGCTTCTGACTCTTCCCTCAAGCTTGAAGGAATGGATACCTGCATCCACAAGATCCGGGATATGCTCTATCATACACATATCCTTTGAGCTCATAACGAAGGTATCGCCGCCGTCCTCCACAAGGGGAAGAAGCTCTTCCCTTCTCTTTTCCTCGGCAACATCCATTGTGAGTGAGGAGGATGTACCGTATATCCAGCGGCAGGGCTGAGCGCAGGCGCCGCGGTTTGCATCTCTGCCTACGTAATGCTGAGAAAGGAGGCAACGGCCGCTATAGGCAATACACATAGATCCGTGAACGAAGCACTCTATTTCAAGATCCTCGGGTATCTCCTCTCTGATGCGCTTTACAGCCTCCAAAGAAAGCTCGCGAGCGAGGACTACTCTTGTTGCGCCAAGGGCGTACCACGCCTTGCAGGCAGCAGCAGAAACAACGCTTGCCTGAGTTGACACGTGGAGAGGAACGTTTGGCGCGCACTCACGAAGAAGGGCTGCAACGCCAAGGTCTGCGATAATTGCCGCATCTACGCCTATCTCCCCGAGATATGTAAGGAACTCACGAAGATGAGCGTATTCCCCGTCGCGGGGCATTATATTTACGGTTACGTAGAGCTTTACCCCGCGGCTGTGGCAATACTCCACAGCCTCTCTGAGCTCTTCATTGGTAAAGTTTCCGCTTGCGGCGCGCATACCGAAATGGCTTCCCGCAAGGTACACCGCATCTGCGCCGAAATAAACGGCGCTTTTTAGCTTTTCAAAATCTCCCGCAGGAGAGAGTATTTCAGGCCGCCTCATACTTCATAATCTGCGCAAAGGCGCTCTGCGGCAAAGGGGCGGACAAAGGTATCTACCGCCGCAACGTGGAGGGGATGCTTCTGATAGAGTGCCAGCGCTTCTACACTCTCAAAGCTTGAATCAAGCATCATATCGCAATTGGACGTGGGGAGCATATCTATATTGAGAGTAATATCCAAAAGCCCGTCAATATTCCCTGCCAGAGCTTCAAGGGCAGTTTTTGCCTCTGCCTTTGCTTTATTCTTTTCTTCATCGGAAAGCTCCGCGCGAAGCTTCCATACAATTACGTGCTTTATCATAGGTTTCCTTTAAATATTCATAATTACGGGAAGGATCATGGGCTTACGCTTCGTCTTCTGGAAGAGGTACTTCGTAAGGGCATCCTTCACGCCGTTTTTGAGCTGTGTCCACTCGGTGATACCGTTATCAAGGGCATTTGCAAGAACCTCGTAGGAGATATTTCTGATCTCATCCATAAGCTCCTCAGCCTCTCTCACGTACACAAAGCCACGGGATATGACATCGGGGCCGCTGACGAGGGTCATTTCTGTAATATCTATAGTTGCAACTACAACTATAAGGCCGTCCTGTGACAGGTGGCGGCGATCGCGAAGAACGATATTGCCAACGTCACCGACGCCGAGGCCGTCTATAAGTATCTTACCTGAGGGAACGTTTCCTGCTCTCTTACAGGACTCGCCGTCAAGCTCAAGGACCTCACCGATATTCATTACGAATATATCGGAGGGTGCCATACCCATAAACTCCGCAAGCTCCTTATGCTGCATAAGATGGCGGTACTCGCCGTGGATAGGCATAAAATACTTGGGCTTTACAAGGTTATGCATAAGCTTCAGCTCCTCGCGGCAGGCGTGGCCTGAAACGTGGACCTCGTGATCGTCATGATACACGTTGATGCCTCTGCGGTACAGCTCGTTTATGATCCTGCCTACAAGAAGCTCGTTTCCGGGAATTGCCGTCGAGGACAGAACAACGATATCGTTGCCCGTAAGCTCTACCTGGCTATGGTCTGCAAATGCCATTCTGTAAAGAGCTGACATAGGCTCACCCTGGGAGCCTGTTGTGATTATAGTCACCATATCGTAGGGATACTTATTGATCTCGGAAATATCGATGAACACGTTATCCGGAACCTTCATATACCCGAGCTTCACCGCAACGTCTACGATATTGACCATGCTTCGTCCCGTTATTGCCACCTTACGGCCGAACTTTACGCTTGCATTGACTATCTGCTGAACACGGTGAACGTTTGAGGAGAAGGTTGCGATTATTACTCTCTTATCCACGTTCTTCAAAAAAATGTGCTCAAGAGAAGAGGCTACCTTTCTTTCAGAGGGTGTAAAGCCTCCGCGCTCCACGTTTGTGGACTCGCACATAAGGAGAAGAACTCCTTCTCTGCCATACTCGCCAAGGCGGGTAAGGTCCATCATTCCGCCGTCAATGGGGGAAACGTCAAGCTTGAAGTCTCCCGTATGGAGAACTGTTCCCACAGGGGTGCGCACAGCAATGGCGCAGGCATCTGCAATGGAATGGTTCACGTGGATGAATTCGCAGGTGAACACACCTGCCTTCACAATGCTTCCTGCTTCTACGGTTATGAGCTTCGCAGTATCTGCTATTCTATGCTCCTCAAGCTTTGACTCAAGGATACCCAGTGTAAGGCGGGTGCCGTACACGGGGGGATTTATCATTTTTAGAATATAGGGGAGTGCGCCGATATGGTCCTCATGACCGTGAGTAAGAAGGATGGCCCGAACGCGGTCAGCATTTTTTTCGAGATACGATATGTCAGGGATAACAAGGTCGATACCCAGCATATCCTCATCGGGGAAAGCAAGACCGCAGTCAATAACGATAATATCTTCGCCGTATTCAATTACAGCGATGTTCTTGCCTATCTCGTTGAGTCCGCCGAGCATCATTACTCTAAGCTTTTCGCTACTCATAATTTGAACTTATCCTTTCTTCTTATAACTTTAAAAACTTGAATGGAAAAAATACCGCTTGACCAAATCTCTTTGGGCGGTATGCTCCGTTTCCCGAGGGCGGCGGGAAACGAAAGAAACATTTATTCTATTATGCCGGGGTCACATTACGAACAAAATATTCCGTTTACATTATACACGAAAATCCTCTTTTTGTCAAGTCAGGCGCATATGCAGGCAATGAGCATAACTACAGACGCTGTAAAGGCGATTCCCGAGAGTATGAGCAGCAGCGCCGTCACCTTTTTCGGGGACAGCTTCAGGCGATTATGACCTTCACCTGCAAGGCAGGAATCTGCTATTCTCTGTGCTTCCTTTATCATATCGTTTTCGCAAAGGGCGGGATCCACGTCGTTTTTTACAACGAAAAAGGCTTCCTCAAAATAAGGACTGTTGGTGTTCTTTACGTGTATCATTTTCTTCTGACAACCTTTTATCATTTCGTTCTCCGTTCTTTTTTTGTTCAATGTATTATAGACGATTTTTCACCATATATTCATTCACAGAAAATTTTACTATGAGAACTAAAAAAACGGTGTCGAATATGCAAGGCCAATACGTAAAATTCGGGATTGACGTATTGCTGAGCACGCCCCTACCTTTCGTTTTTCTGCAACTTTCCCCTAAAAAGCTTAACAAAAAAGCCACCTTTGTCAGGTAGCTTTTGTATTATGTATTTATTCAATTATAAGGTCAACGTCGCCTTCTGCTTTCTTTGTACTCTCGCCGTTGAAGAAATAAAGATCATATTTATCACCGTCAAGAGAGTGAGCCGTATAATAAACACCGTCGCGGCACACACGGTAATCAAGAACGCCGTATGCTACGGGAAGTATATCCTTTTCCTTTTGCATCATAAGTGTTCCCGCACTCATTTCCTTATCGCTTCCCGATATCCAGAAAAGGGCGTCCAATTCTTCACTGTAAACGACGGAGTCTATATGGGCATCTTTATCTAAAAGCTCACGGTCACGGTACAGGTATCCCGACCTCTTATAGTCCATATACTCCTTGAAATATACAAGGGAGCCGTCGGGAAGATACTGTATGCTGTCCTTCAGCATATTTTTATCAAAGGGTTGCGGATAAGCTGCCTTACCGTCCTCTATATCAGAATAATACGCATTTACTCTCTTATTAGCCATATGCTCGGTATACAAATATACGCGTTCTCTTTCATTATCGTAAAACGTATCGCATATCTCATCGAGGTTTCTTTCGCACAGCTCGGATCCTATATACGTAACACGCCGGCAATACAACGGGAAAGCATCAAGCAAATTATGAGCAAGATGCACCCAATAACTATCGCCGTATTGAAGAACAGACGAAAGCTTGATCTTTTCAAAGCGCGCCTCGTCTTTTATATATATGTCCGTGCGAAGTACAGAGTAATCAAAGCTCTGAGACAAAAACGACAGAACAGGGGCTTCCCAAACATCTACACATTCAAAAGAATTGAGAAGAATACTTTCGTTTCCGTCAAAATAATAAAGATTATGTTTGAATCCATCGGTCTTACCTTTATCGACGTATTCTCTTATTTCGGACAAAAGCTGTGAAGGATCCTCCGCCGGCAGGTCGTCCTCCACAAAATCCTTATAATATATGTCATATTTTTCAACGGTGGTATAGTACAGCTTTCCGTCGGGGGATACGGAGCCTATTTCATGAATATTCTCTGCAACGGTGCGGGGCGGATCTCCAAAGGATGTGACTAAAAGATTACCCTCTCCGTCAATATCTGCGCAAGTTGACAGATCCTTTGAAAACGAGCTTATGCCTTTGATATACAAAGCCTCCTCACCCATTTTCATCCAATAGGTACCACGTGCCGCGCTGTCTGAATAGATCATATATTCTCCGCTTTCGGAAAGAGTATAATAATATACTTTTTCGCAAAGAAGAGAGCTTTCATTTTCGGCAATATCATAAGAATAAAGGCAGTCTTCCTTTTCGTATATCACCTTTCCCGCAAAGTCTGAATATTCAAATGAGGATACCCCGTCGGCAATTTCATATTCCTTGCTGTTTTTAAGGTGCAGAGCTTTCAGGGTCATACACGTTTCCACAGTCTCCTCACCTCGCAGGGCAGGCTCACCTTTTAAATTTTCGCTCTCGCTTATCTTATATTCAATCTCTGCGGGATAAATAAGGACTTCCCTTTTTTCATCCTTTACAAGATGCTCGAAAAAGCTATCCTTTTCTTCCTCGGACATATTCTCAAATATATCCTCTTTCAGCTTTTTTGCTCTGCCTGTTTCGCAGGTAGAATAAAGGTCTCCGTTTTTTACATAAAGCAATGAAGGGGTGCTTTTGGCAAAATAGAAGATCAATGCAACGCCCGACATCAGCAGAACAGCTGACAGTAAAGCTGCGCAAACAGAGATCAGCACTCTTTTAAAGGTGGGGGATATGCGCAGAGTAGATATAGCGCTTGCCTTTCCTTTTTCATTTGTTTCAACAATGGCAGTATTGCACAAGGGGCACAACACCTCTCCCGCTTTATATTCTCTGTTACAGCTCGGGCATACTCGCATATTCTCACCTCTTTTCATTTTCAGTATAGCATAGGTACGTTACACGGTAAATACGTGAGTGTTAAAAAAATGTAACTTATACACAAAAGCTGTCGCAATTAATGCCGGATCCATCTTTGATAATTTAACTTTAAATTACGGTTTACGGGGGGGTGACATTTTAGTTACGGCAACAAATCGAGCGAGGGATTAAGACAAGTCCTTCCCCCATGATTCGGGGGAAGGTGTCACTCGCAGGTTGCGTAGCAAACTGCTGGTGACGGATGAGGGTTGCTACCTGGGTGAGATCTGTCTTTAAATTATGTTAAGCTGGAAATGACAGATCGAACGGTATTATTTGGTCATTTAAAGTAACATATGAATTGTTAAGTTTGGTTCTTGCCCAGGTAGCAACCCTCATCCGTCTCCCCCGTATAGAATATTTTTAATTCTTACCATGAAGCCGGAGATATAGTTTGCAATCATCTGCCTTCACTCTAAGGAGCCACCTTCCCCCGAATCATGGGGGAAGGACTAACTTGGGTCCTCGCTCCTGCGAGGACAGAGCGGACACATAGACTTTAAGCTTAGTTTTACATTAC
>JAFQDC010000065.1 GCA_017416205.1 Clostridia bacterium
GGCATAAGTAAAAACCCCTTTAGGGGTAGCCGGAGAAAGGAATGCGGTCGGCAAACCTTTCGGCGCCCCTTTAGGGGTTTCGTCTGTAATTGGCCCTTATAGGGCCTTCTCAAGCCTCCGGCTTAGCCGGAGGTCATGACTTCTTTATAGCGAGCAATTTTTTAGTATTTACATTATGTGAAAGGATGCTTACCACAACGGTGGAAATGACTGTGGCAACGAGACCCTGTGTGAGATTTCCCCAGATATTGGGAAGGGCGGCGGCGGGGGAATAGATGATGGCTTCAAAGGCAAAGTAGCCGCCGATCATAAGAGCCTCCGAGCCCATTGCCGCAACGGCGGACATGGGGAAACGGGCACGTGTGGCAGCAAAGGGTCTGAATATGAAATAGTATACTACTGCCATTGCACCCTTGATAATAAAGGTTGCGGGGGCGTATACCGTATATCCGAGAAAAACGTCTGCAAGGGCGCTTCCAAGGCCTGCGGCGACAGCTCCCCACAAGGGGCCGAGAATAACGCTTGCAACGGCAATAAGGGTATCTCCGAGATTTGCATATCCGCTTCCGGGGAGGGGAATGGGGAGAAGCAGAGTGACAACGCATATTATAGCTGCGAAGACAGCGGCAAGGATCAGCTTTTTTAACTGAAAGTTTTTCATATGTACCTCAGGGGAAAAGATTTTTACAAAAACATTATAATACATTCGGTCTTATACTTCAAGGGTCAATATATTTATATTAAATGAACTATCGGTATAAATTTTTGTAAATATTGTAAAATAAACGGATAATTGATTGACAAAAAAGTGCAGGGGTGCTAAAATATTTGAAGTAATATTAAAAATAATATGACATCGGAGGTTTATATTATGAAAACAATTAAGGACAAGCAGCTTCTCGTTGCTGCAGACTTCGCAGGCGTTGAGCTTAAGAACCACATCTGTGCTCACCTTGAAAAGCACGGCTGGACCATCACAGACATCGGCGTTAAGACTGTTGATGAGGAAAATCCCGAAATGTTCCACCGTATCGGCCTTAAGGTCGGCGCAAAGATCGCTGAGGGCGAGTTTGAGCGCGCTCTTATCTTCTGCGGCACAGGTATGGGTATTCATATCGCGGCAAGCAAGTGCCCCCACGTTCACGCGGCTGTTGTTGAAACTCCCCATGCAGCTCTCCGTGCTATCACAGGTAACAACGTAAACGTTCTTTCCATGGGCGGACACTGGATAGGCAAGAACCTCGGTGTCCAGATGGCTGAGGCTTACCTCTACCACAACCTGGGTGACGGCTACGAGTGGTGGCCCAACTTCTATGAGTTCCACAAGCTGGCTTATGATGAGCTCGATAACTTCGATTACGAGACATTCAAGAAGAACGGCTTCGAATTCCCTGATGCGATCGACATTCCTCTTGACGATTGCGATAAGCCCGAGGAGCTTAAGTCTCTGTAATATTATAGCGGGGAGGTGTTGCCGCAAAGCAACATCTCCCTACTTTTGTGTTAATGGCAGACAAAATGTACTGCCTACTTTGAAAGTATGGTGAAGTAATTAGTGGTAAAATTTGATAAGATACCGAAGGAAGTATTTGAAGAGGCCGAAAAGTTCGGAGTTCTTGAAAAGGATATCCTTTTTGCAGCTCACGCGGACAAGGATCGCAACGGTGTATATTGCGATAACTGGCTTCTCATTACTGAGGAAGAGATCGTAATGGTGGGCGGCATACAGCTTGTCGTTCCAAGGGAGGGCGTAAAGCGACGCGACCCCAAAAAGCTTACGGTAAAATACGGAAAGATCTCTGAATACAGAATGGACAGAGCTCCCCTTTCGGACTTTAAAACAGAAAAGCAGATATCAGGCTGTATCCTCACAGCTTATAATAAAGATACAGGCTCATACGAGCTCGTGACCTATCTCACAGGTCAGTATGAGGAGGATTTTCAGGAGCTTTGCCGTCTTCTCAATGAGAAGGATCATAAGGGTGAGGAAAAGCCCGAGGATGAAGCAGAGGGACATAAAGGCCCGCCTCCCCACGGGCACGGCCCCCACGGAGGTCCTCACCACGGCGGCCCTCATGGACACGGTCCTCACGGTCACGGCCCTCACGGTCACGGCCCCCACGGCGGCAAGAAAAACAAGGATGACGATTATTGCCCGAAATGCGGACGCCGTTATCCCGATCCTCATAATAAGGTATGTCCCCGCTGTATGGACAAGTCAAGCGTCATAAAGAGGCTTTTCTCATTCCTCGGCAGATATAAGTTCAGCGTGCTGCTCATCCTTCTTGCAATGGCAATGGTCAGCGCTCTCGGAGTTATTTCGCCCTATATCAGCTCAGGCTTCTATTATGACCAGGTGCTTACAGTGGGCGGTAAATTCTACGGACAGATAATACTTGTAATTCTCATTATCGTGTCTCTCAGGATCGTATCCCTCCTTGTGGATATGATCAATAATATCATAACTGCCCGTATCGTGCCGAAGCTTGTGTACGATATGAAAAAGACCATATTCGATTCCGTTGAAAGGCTCTCCCTTTCCTTCTTCACGAACCGCAGAACGGGAGCTCTTATGAATCAGGTAAACGGCGACGCCAACACCATATACTGGTTCTTTGTGGACGGTCTTCCTTACCTTATCGTAAACGTGATACAGACTGTGGCTGTGGGCGTTATTATGTTCTTTATCGACTGGAGACTTTCTCTTGTTGCACTTGTGTTCTGCCCCCTTATATTCGTGCTCATCAAAACTCTCTCTCTTAAAATGAAGAAGCTTCACGCAAAGCGCTACTCCGCTTCCCGCTCCATGAACGGAATGCTCTCCGACGTCCTTTCGGGAGTTCGCGTGGTAAAGGCCTTTTCAAGAGAAAGGGATGAGATCGGCAGATTCAATAAGAGAAGCGAGCGCCTTGCGGATACAGATTTTGAGTCGGGCCTCTATTCGGGAACGGTATTCCCAATGGCGACCTTCCTCTTTGTTATCAGCTCAACTCTGGTGCTTGGCGTGGGCGGTTGGCTCGTTATTATTGACGAGATAACCTACGGTACTCTTATGACCTTCACAGCCTATGCGGGAATGCTCATGAGCCCTCTTATGTTCTTTGTGAACATAACTCAGAGCGTAGCAAACTGCTTCAATGCTACATACAGGCTTATGGAGGTAATGGATGCAGAGCCTGAGGTAAGTGAGAGAGAGGATGCCGTTACCCTTGACGAGATCGAGGGCAGCGTAAAATTCTCAGACGTTACCTTCGGCTACGATAAGACGAGAAAGGTAATCGAGAACGTATCCGTTGATATTCCCGCAGGTGCAAAGATCGGAATCGTGGGCCACACAGGCGCGGGAAAATCCACAATAGCAAACCTGCTTATCCGTCTTTACGATACGGATTCAGGCTATATCTCCATAGACGGACACGACGTGCGGGATCTTTCCTTTGAGACTATCCGCAAAAACGTTGCCATAGTTTCTCAGGAGACCTATCTTTTCCAGGGAACCATACTTGATAATATCAGGTACGCCGCTCCCGATGCGACTATGGAGGAGATAGTAACAGCGTCAAAGATATCAGGCGCACACGACTTTATAATCAAGCTTCCCGACGGTTATTCCACCCGTCTCGGCTGGGGATACAAGGAGCTTTCAGGCGGCGAGAGACAGAGAGTCTCCATTGCCCGCGCGATACTGAGAAATCCGAAGATCCTTATTCTCGACGAGGCTACCAGCGCAATGGATACGAAGACTGAGAGAAGTATCCAGAGAGCTCTTGAAAAGCTGACTGAGAACAGAACGACTATTATGATCGCCCACCGTCTCTCCACTCTCAGAGACTGTGAAAAGCTTTTCGTTATCGAGCACGGCAAGGTGGCAGAGGAAGGCACCCACGCAGAGCTGATTCAGAAAAAGGGTATCTACTTTAAGCTTTATACTCTTCAGTATCAGGCTCTGAAGAACGCGGGTGTAGGAGAGTAAAGCGCGAAACATAATATGGAGTAGTTTAAGCTTCACCATTTTTGCGGCTGTGAAGGGGAGATGGCATCGGTGCAAATTGAACTGATTGATAAGCTTTTCTTTGGCACCGATGACGGTAGAGTTGTCATATCTGCATAGTTTGAGCTTTTTCTCAAGCTATAATAAGCTTAATGACCTTGGAACACGGTCGAGTTTCGAAGTTTAACTAATAGTGTGAAAATCCGGATTGGAGATAAATATGAGTGATAATAAAAACGTATATACCCTTGCCGATGCGGCGCAGATAGTGTATCTAACAGAGGAAAACGCCAAGTTTTTCAAAAACGGCGATTTCCTCGGCGCAAGCCTCACTCTGCCCGATGAGGAGGGTAATTTAAAGACTGAAAGATTTGAAAGAGTATGGCTCCACCGCTCATTCCCCTTCAATATGCCCTGGGAATATATTTCCGTGCAGAACAAGGATCAGGAGGAGCTTGGACTTATAAGAAAGGTCTCAGAGCTCGGAGAGGGCTCCGGCGCTTTTGTAAAAGAGGAGCTTTTGAGAAAGTATTATACTCCGAAGATAATAAAGATCAAAACTCTTAAGGAGACCAGAGGCTTTTCCTTCTGGCAGGTGATATCCGATGCGGGAGAGCTCAGCTTTACCCTGCAGGATACTTCAAGAAGCATTGCGAAGATCAGCGAGGATCGCGCCTTTGTTTTCGATATCTGCGGAAACAGATATGAGATAGAGTCTCTTTCTGCCCTTGATAAAAAGAGCTTCAGAAAGCTTGAGCTCTACTTATAAAATGGGGGATACAATGGCAGAAACTAAGAAAAACACACCTTACGTAAGCGTATCCTTTGACCTTGGCTGCACCGTGGAGGGAGCGCGAACAGAGGGAAAGGCTGATTTCTATCCTGACAGGATAGAGATAAGCACCGTCGGCAGCGTAAGGACTGTAGAAACAAAAAACATAAAGGCATATAAGTGCGGCCTCGGTGTGGGCTGCGCTATGCTTGAGGCAGAATGCCATGAGGGGCCGGATATCCTCATTTGCCGCGGCAGTATGGAAAAGAACGATACCTTTGCAAATGCCGTTAAGGTTCTGAACAGGTGCCTTGAGGCAGGAGTATTTGAAAACAGCGAGGATATTGAGGAGGGCGTGCTTTGCCCCAAGTGTCACAGACCCTTTCCGAGGGGATCTAAAAGCTGTCCTCACTGCGCTCCCAAGGGTCAGTACATAAAGAGGCTTTGGGATATTGCAAAGCCCTACAGAAAATTCATCTATCTGTCCGTACTTCTTTATTTCGTTATTGCGGGAATAAATCTCCTGCTCCCTTATTTTAACAGAGTCCTCGTTGACGATTATATCAGAGCCGAGGGACTTCCTAAGGTAGGACAGTACGTTCTTGCGGTTGCGATGATCCTTATAGTAAACTTTGCTTCCCGTCTTCTCGGAATGCTGAGAACGTATACTCAGCTCAAAGCAAGCAACAAGCTTATAGTAAGGCTTCGCGCAATAATTTTTGATAAGATACAGCATCTCTCCCTTGCCCGCGTTTCAAAGCGAACCTCAGGTGAGCTTATGAACCGAGTGACTGAGGATACGGGTCATATCCAGCAATTTATAACAAACGATTTCGGCTCTCTCATCGAGCAGGTTCTTATGCTTCTCGGTGTTGGAACGGTGCTGTTTATCTACGACTGGCGCCTTGCACTTCTTATTATCGCGCCTATGCCCCTCGTCATCCTTTCCCACAGACTGATGTGGAGCTTTCTCAGAGCGAGATACGGCAGACAGTGGCACATGGGAGCTGTAGCGAATACCATACTTCACGATATCTTTTCCGGTATCAGAGTAGTTAAAGCCTTCGGAACTGAAAAGGCTGAAAGAGCCCGTTATGATAAGTCCATAAAGGAAGAATGTGAGGTCAGAGCGTCAAATGAGACCTATTTCGCAGTTATCAATCCTGTAACAAGCTTTCTTATGGGTGTAGGAGAGTTTTTCCTTCTCTATTTCGTTGGTAACGCTATTCTCGGAGGTGAGATGACCTTCGGTGAGATGCAGCAGTTTTCCTCTTACGTAAGCTTAATATACGGTCCTCTCAGATGGATCGCTATGATGCCCCGCCGTATCACCATGACCATGACAAGCGTCGTTAAGGTCTTTGACGTTATCGACGAGGAATGCGACGTTGAGGACAGAGCGGATGCAAAGGCCATCGAGCCCGCAGGTGAGATCGAGATCAGGAATATGTCCTTCGGATACGAGAACGGACACACCGTCCTGCATAATATCAATCTTAACATAAAGCCGGGAGAGATGATAGGAATC
Source organism: Clostridia bacterium (assembly GCA_017416205.1). Classification (GTDB taxonomy): domain Bacteria; phylum Bacillota; class Clostridia; order Oscillospirales; family CAG-272; genus Avispirillum. The sequence continues at coordinate 6,292 of JAFQDC010000065.1, forward strand.
GTGGGCCGCTCGGGCGTTGGTAAATCCACCCTTATCAATCTCATAATGAGAATGTACGATCCCGACAGCGGCTCCATTTCCATTGGCGGCGTTGATATCAGAGATATCACTCAGGAGGCTCTTCGACGTCAGATGGGCGTTGTGCTTCAGGAGACTATGCTGTTCTCGGGAACCCTTTACGATAATATCGCCTATTCAAAGCCGGGAGCTACTCCCGATGAGGTAATAACCGCGGCAAAGCTTGCAGGCGTTCATAAGTTTGCAGTCAAGCTTGCGGACGGATACAATACGGTCATCGGAGAAAAGGGATATACTCTTTCCGGCGGTGAAAGGCAGAGAGTTGCAATTGCGAGAGCCCTTCTTCACAATCCCCGCTTCCTTATTCTTGATGAGGCCACCAGCGCCCTTGATACGGAAACGGAAAAGGATATTCAGGATGCCCTCCAGCAGCTCATTTCAGGCAGAACCACCATTGCCATTGCTCACAGGCTTTCCACCCTCAGAAACGCTACCCGTCTTGTGGTACTTGACCACGGGGAGGTTGCAGAGGTTGGAACTCACGATGAGCTTATGAGAAAGAAGGGAATCTACTTCGAACTTGTAATGGCACAGAGGCAAATGTCCAAAATGGGTTAAAAATGAATAATTCGCAGCAGCGCCCTTCATAAAACGAGGGCGCTGCTGTGTTTATGTTCAAAAATAGAGCTGCACTTTTGTATATTGTGACTCTTGCTTTTCTTTCTTTTCTCTATATGTCACAAATTGATCGGGCAAAATTTATGCATGTATCAAAACATTGTTTTGGGTTGTTGCATTTTTTAATCAAATAAGGTATAATTGATATAATTATTAATGGTGTCCGTGGAGGAATAATGAAAAAAACAATAGCAATTATAACCTTGATAGCGATGCTTTTGGGCTGCGTGTCCTTTAGTGTTGCGGCAGAAGAAGCAGGTACGTATGAAAATCCTCTGGCTGCTTCTGATTTTTACGGTATGTATCTTATGAACAACGAGCTGGAGGCAGGAGACAGCGATGGCGTATGGTATAGCTTCAAGGCATCAAGCGCAGGTATCATAAGTGTTGAAAATTCCGTTCAGGATCAGGACGGAAATAAAATATATAATTATCAGCTCGCTGTGGAGGTGAACGGAAATACATTTTATGCAAATGATGCAGTATTTTCAAATCCCGTAACCACATTCAGAGTTACAAGAGGAACAGTTGTTAAAGTAGGTATGTGGATGATGCCCGATGAGAACGGTAACGTCCCTTACGGAAAGATGTACGTAAGCGCTTCTATCGTGTCCGGTATTGAGAGCGATCCGGTAAAGGTCAAGAGTCCCGGCGGCTTTGCGGCTGCCGTTGGCGCAGGAAAGACAGTCAACTATCTCGATGGCTCCTCAGCCGGTGTATACACAGGCAAGGGCGTTGTGGTTGAGGGCGATGCTGACGTTATAGCAGCAACTACCGTTATGTATGGTTCAGCGCAGTATACTGATACTGACGGAGACGGAAAAATAGAGTTTTCTTTCCCTGCAGGTGTGGAAGGATCAATGATCGCGACTCACTATGCATTCTCGATCATAAACGAATCCTCATCAGATGAGGTCTACACATTCAGACTTACAGACAGCGCAAAGGAAGGAAACTTTGAGCCTGTAACGGGACACGCTGTAAACCATATATCACGTGTTGATCCCACCTGTACGGAAAGCGGTATGGAGGAATACTGGTTCTGTTCTGAGTGCAATAAGGCTTACGAGGATGAAGCCTATACTGTTATCACCAATCTTGATGCACTTGTGCTCCCCGCAAAGGGTCATGATTTTGCAGACGGTATATGCACTGTGTGCGGCGAGCCTGATGCAACCGTTATTCTCGGAGATATCGACAACAGCCAAAGCGTAGACGGTAAGGACGCGTTACTTCTCAAGATCCTGCTCAGCGGGTCAACAATACCCTCTGAATCAGAGAAGGTTGCCGGTGACGTTAACGGAGACGGTGATCTGAACGGTAAGGATTCCAATCTTCTTTCTCAGTTTATCGCAGGTGCGATCGGAGATTTTTGATCAATATAACAGCCACGGAAAGGCAGTTGCGATAAGGGATTATCGCAACGCCGGTGATATTTTCCCTTGCGGGAAAGTGATGTATTTCCCGAGGGAAATGTGATATATTGCTAACGCAATGTGATATATGCCCGAAGGGCATGTTGAGGAATAAAAACTACCCGTTGCAATCGCAGCGGGTAGTTTTTTTCATTTTGTCAGGTTGAAGTTTTTTGCGGAGCTTTTTTACAAAAAAGCGACCGTTCTTCTCCCCCACCGATAAACTAAAATTTACTAAACCGTGATTTGAATTTCGGTTTTCGGGATATATGAATTATATTATTGACAACGGGGGACGTGTATGCTAAAATAATTGGTAGTTTATATTGAAAAAGGCGGTGGTTTCTTTGAAAAGAGAACTTATTTCCGATATTTATAAATGTCCCGAAAGCTACGACGGAAAACAGATAACCGTTGCAGGCTGGGCGAGAAGCATCCGTGCGTCAAACGAGTTTGGCTTTGCCGATCTTAACGACGGAAGCTATTTTTCTTCCCTTCAGGTGGTTCTTGAAAATCAGAAGCTTGCGAATTACGACGAGGTAACAAGCCTTAACGTAGGTGCGGCTATTATCGTTACAGGTACACTTGTTCTTACTCCCGATGCCAAGCAGCCCTTTGAGCTGAAGGCTGAGAAGGTAGAGATCGAGGGCACGTCAACTCCCGATTATCCCCTTCAGAAGAAGCGTCACACGGTAGAGTATCTCCGTGAGATCGCATATCTCCGTCCCCGTACAAACCTTTTTTCTGCAGTATTCAGAGTAAGAAGTGAAACAGCGTATGCTATCCACTCCTTCTTCCACGAGAGAGGCTTTGTATACGTTCACACACCTCTTATCACAGGCAGTGACTGCGAGGGCGCAGGTGAGATGTTCCACGTAACAACTCTTGATATGGACAATCCTCCCCGTCTTGAGGACGGCTCTATCGACTGGTCTCAGGACTTTTTCAAGAAGCCCACGAGCCTTACGGTTTCCGGTCAGCTTCAGGGCGAGACCTATGCTCAGGCATTCGGTAACATCTATACCTTCGGCCCCACATTCCGCGCTGAGAACTCCTTCACTCCCCGCCACGCGGCAGAGTTCTGGATGATCGAGCCTGAAATCGCATTTGCCGATCTTAAGGACAATATGCAGCTTGCGTGGGATATGATAATCTATATCATCCGCCACGTTCTGAACACCTGTAAGGCAGAGCTTAACTTCTTCAACAGCTTTGTTGATAAGGGCCTTCTTGAAAGACTTACAGTCCTTGCTGACAGCGAATATAAGACCGTGACCTACACCGAGGCTATTGATATCCTTCTTAAGGCAGACGCTGATTTCAAGTATCCTGTAAGCTGGGGCTGCGATCTCCAGACGGAGCACGAGAGATATCTCACAGAAAAGGTGTTCAACGCTCCCGTATTCGTAACCGACTATCCCAAGGAGATCAAGGCCTTCTATATGCGCCTGAATGATGATAACAAGACCGTTGCAGCTATGGACCTTCTGGTTCCCGGCGTCGGCGAGATCATCGGCGGCAGCCAGAGAGAGGAGCGTCTTGACGTGCTTCTTTCCAGAATGGCAGAGTGCGGCCTTGAGGAGAAGGATTACTGGTGGTACGTAAACCTCCGTCGCTACGGCTCCACAAAGCACGCAGGCTACGGCCTCGGCTTTGAGAGAATCATCATGTACCTCACAGGTGTTTCCAATATCCGTGACGTTATCCCTTATCCCAGAACAACAGGCTCTGCAGAGTTCTAATGTTGAAAAGCTCCTCTGAAAAGAGGAGCTTTTTTAATGAATAATGAATATTGAATAATGAATAATTGTTGTTGAAAATCGCATCCTTTGATGCGATTTTCTTCTTTTGTTTTATCGGGGAGGTATACGAAAGGTGGAATCGTACCGCCATAGGGGAGGATATTGCTCGTCCGACATCTGCACGATAGCGAAGAATTCAGAATACCGAGATTTTATAGTTGAAATGGACAATTCATTTGTAGGGGTCGACGTCCCCGACGACCCGATTATCTGCACACGAACAGAACTATATTTACAGTGTATCGTTACGTTTGCAGCGGGTCGTCGAGGACGCCTGTCCCTACAACTTCGTGTATCTTTCCTGCTCGTTTACATACAAAATTTTGGCTCGGTTCGCGTGCTGATGTGCGGGAGCACACAGTGCTCCCCTACGACGACGTAACCCTTTTACGTTCGTCTGTGCATAAAATTTCGTTTTGGTTCGCGTGCAGATAAATTGACCCTTCCGTCATCGGTGCCGAAGATATCCTCTGTTGTGTATTCAATTTGCACCGATGCCACCTCCCCTAAAACCGCTTTGCGGTGTCAGTGGAGGTATTCGTTTAATGCAAACCCGTAGGGGAGCATTCCATATGCTCCCGCATTTCAGAACGGTAGCGAAGAATTTAGAATATCGAGATTTTGTAGGTGGAAGATCGATTTAAACATTTTCCTCCCCTTGCGAGGGGAGGGGGACCGTGGATTGTTTTGCAAGACACGGTGGAGGGGTAGTAGCGAACGATAAAAGCAAACTAAAATGTGGCAGTGGCGTTTGTTATGATCAAAGTAACTACCCCACCACCACGGCTTTTTGAGAGCCGTGGTCCCCTGTCTCACTGCGGTTCGGTCACGTTGCGGCTCTGACAGTCCACAGGACTGTCATTCACTACCGCACCGCCGCTTCGCTACCTCGCAAGGTGCGGATTTCGCTTGGTTCACACTCTCATTGTAGCCATAATGTCCGTGCAGATCGTTTTTTCGGATGTTTGCAGATATGGAACATTTCTGCTATGCACGCTTCTACGTTAATTTAGCCAATGCTTACACTGGAAATTGAGGATCAAATTTCAAAAAAACTATTGACAAGGAAAATTTTGTGTGATATATTGAAACTGTACTAAGACACATAGTACAGTTAGAAAGGAGGAGACAATGCTATACATAGATGTAATGTCCCGTACTCCGGTCTATGAGCAGATAATCGAGCAGATGGAAAAGCTTATCTCTGCAGGGATACTCAAAGAGGGCGAGCAGCTCCCCTCGGTCCGTGCTCTGTCTCTTGAGCTTTCCGTAAATCCCAATACCATTCAGAAGGCATACGGCGAGCTTGATTCAAAGGGCATCATCGGTTCAGTACCCGGACGCGGGTGCTACGTTATGCCCGGCGCCTGCGATATTCTGAAGAGCATCGCAAAGGGAAAGCTTCCTGAGCTGCAGGCCCTTGCGCAGACTCTTATGGCCGCAGGAGTGACAAGGGAAGAGATAATCCGCGCAATAGACGAATGTACCCACACTGTCCCCGTAAAGGAGGAAACCAAATGATAACCACAACAAATCTTACGAAAAAGTTTGACGGAGTGTGCGCTCTCGAAAACGTTACCTGCACCATACAGAACGGCTGTATCTACGGAATGGTAGGCTCAAACGGCGCAGGTAAGTCAACCTTCCTGAGAGTTCTCTCGGGAGTTTATAAGGCAGACGGGGGCGAAGCCCTTCTTGACGGCGAGCCCATATGGGAGAACCCAAGTACCAAGGCAAAGATCGCATACGTTCCCGATGAGCTTTATTATCTTCCCGCCGCAAACCTTATGCGAATGGGAAAGCTTTACGCTTCTCTTTATCCCGATTTTGACTGGCAGACCTATAAGACTCTTGCAAAGGATCTTGACCTGCCCACAGACCGCGGAATAAATACCTTTTCAAAGGGTATGCGCCGTCAGGCACTTACTATTCTCGCGCTTTCCTCAAAGCCCGAATACATATTCTTTGACGAGACCTTTGACGGTCTTGACCCTGTTATGAGAAGCTATATCAAAAAGCTTATCTGTCAGGATGTTGTTGACCGCGGAGCTACTGCGATCATCACGTCCCACTCTCTCCGCGAGCTTGAGGACACCTGCGATCAGCTCTCTCTGCTCCACAAGGGCGGACTTATTCTCGAAAGCGACGTTCAGAGGCTGAAGACGGCCCAGTATAAGATACAGATCGCATTCTCCGAGGAGTACGATAAGTCAAAGTTTGAGGGAATCGATATAGTTCACTTTGTAAAGCACGGCTCTGTTTCCAATATGATCGTCCGCGGAGATAAGCAGGAGACCGTGACCCGCCTTTCCGCGATGGGTCCCGTGCTTCTTGACGTTCTGCCTCTCACTCTTGAAGAGGTATTCACCTATGAGATGGAAGCCCTCGGCTATTCATTCAATCTTGACTGAGGGGGTATACTGAAATGAAAAAGACTTTATTTTCAAAGGGCCTTTACGTTGAAGGACTTCGCAAACTGCGAGTGCTTGGCTTTATCGCTCTTGCCCTTATGATAGTTATTCAGATAGCAGGCCCCATAACTCAGTATTTCAGTTATCTCGACTGGCTGGAATACAGTGAGCCCGGCGAGGTCTATTATCCCGATACCGTATCCTTTGACCTTGTGACTCTTTCCGTGCCCCTGACGGCGGCCCTTGTCACACCCATTATGGTGCTGATGCTTTTCTCGGTATTCAATAAAAGAAGCGCCAGCGACTTTTATCATTCACTGCCTTATACCAGAGTCTGCCTGTATCTCAGCAATATGGCGGCTGTGTTCACGTGGATAATCGGCATTTGTGTGATTTCCGGATGCGTGGGACTTTTAGCTTATATCTCATTCCCGAAGCTCTTCAGCGTAGTGTTTGACGGCGCATTTAACTATCTTCTCACCTCAGTTGCATTTATGCTTGTTTCTGCAGGTGTGTGCGCCCTTGGCTCTGCCATGACGGGAACTCTGTTCTCAAATATTGCGGTAAGCCTTCTCGTTATGTTCCTTCCCAGATTCATTCTCACCGTTATGACTATGGAGATAGGAAACAACGCGTGGTATCTTGCTCTTGACCGCCTTGCGGTGCTCTCACCTACGATGAACGTTTATGTGGGAACGCTCTATTATCTGTTCTTTGAGGGTGACTTCCCCAACTTCTTTGAAAATACGGCGGCTGATATCTATACTATCGTGCTGGGCATTATCTACATAGCGCTGGCTCTTCTCGTTTTCACAAAGAGAAAGAGCGAAACTGCAACTCAGCCTGCTCTTTCAAGAGCAGTTCAGGCAACTGTCAGAATCCTCCTTACAATGGTTATCGGTATTTTCTCCGTTATCCTTTTCATCGAGGGCGAGATCGCAGGATGCATCATTGTAACACTCATTTCCATTGTTGCTTACTTTGCATATGAGCTTATAACAACTCATCGCTGGAAAAACTGCCTGCGCGCGCTTCCGGGCCTTGCAATAGTGCTTGGTATTTCCATTCTCTGCGGCGCGGTTATGGTAGGTATTCCCATGATATCCGAGAAATACACTCCCGATGCCGACGATATCGACTCCGTTCGGTTTGTTGATCTGACGGATAACCATGAATGGTTCGGCAAGGGCACGGATAAGATCAAGTTTGATGATCCCGAAATACTTGATATCGTTGCAAAGACCGTAAAGTGGAATATGAAGACGTACGATACACAGTACGGCGGATATATCACCCTTGGGGATTCCATGTACTACACGGAGGAAGAGAGCAACGTTTACCGCACCATTGCAATAAAGGACGGCATCTTTACACGCTACCGCAACGTTAAGTTCTCCTCTGATGATCACGAAAAGATCCTTGATATCCTCGACGAGCATGAGGAGTATATAAAGATCCTCAAAACTCTCCCTACTCCCGCAGACGGAACTCTTGATTTCTATAACGGCGTGCAGCCCGGAGCAGACGCTTCCTTCTACAAAAAGGCGTTTGAAACTCTCCAGGAGGAGATATACGAGCTTCCTCTTGAGGATTGGTACAGCATTGCGAAAAATATGGTAGGCATAGAGTACGGCACGTCATTTGATGTAAGCTATTGGAGCGATTCCTATGATTCCGTAGACGTATGGTTCCCCATTCCCGTAGATGTTTTCCCGAGAACCTTTGATATGCTTCTCAAAACAAACGAGCTGGGCTACGATGAAAGACTCGGTCAGTTTGAAAAGGCTGTGGAAAGCTTTGACAAAATGGAAGAGAACTATAACCATTTTGATATATCAGCCACAATATACGTTCCCGAGGAGGACGGAAAAGCGGCAATTTACCGTGGAGACTCAACCTTCGCAGCATACGATATGCCCCATCTCTGGGAGGATGACCGCTTTAAGGACGGATACGTTGAAGCCCTTGAGAAGGCAAAGGCAAGTGATAAAAAGCCCTCAAGCACTGACGGATATATCTATATGGTGATCAATTATGAAAAGCTTCCCGAGGAGGATAAAAAAGACGAGTATAAACACCGTTGGGAATATCTTGAAATATTCCTTCCTATTCCCGAGGACTTTGATCCCGATGAAGCAGGCTTTCTCCGTATGATGGAGGACGCCGAGGTCTACGAGGAAAAATATTGGTAATAAAAAGGATAAAGCGCCCCGAGTTTCTCGGGCGCTTTTTTCATTGATCCGCTTCCAATAACAGGCAACGGACAGCCTGCATATATGCTCGCGCCTCTTGGCAATACTTTAGGTATCAAAAAAGAGAGGCATAGCATGTATTACAATAAAGTTGAGATCTGCGGGGTCAATACCTCAAAGCTGAAAACTCTTTCCGACAAGGAAAAGAAGGCTCTTCTCATAAAGGTACGGGAGGGGGACACAGAAGCGCGAAACGCACTTATAGACGGAAATCTCAGGCTGGTTCTCAGCATTATCCAGCGGTTTACCGGAAGGCGGGAAAACCTTGACGACCTTTTTCAGGTGGGCTGTATCGGGCTTATTAAAGCAATAGACAACTTCAACACAGAGCTTGACGTGAAGTTTTCTACCTACGCCGTTCCCATGATAATCGGAGAGGTGCGCCGATACCTGAGAGACAACAACTCCATCCGCGTCAGCCGCTCCGTCCGCGATCTTGCATACCGCGCCCTGCAGGTAAGGGAGCGCCTGCAATCCCTTGACAGCTCGGATCCCACCGTTGAGCAGATAGCAAAGGAGCTCTCGGAAAAGCCCGAGGCCGTGGCGGCGGCGATCGAGGCCATTGCGGAGCCTGTTTCCCTTTACGATCCCGTTTACAGCGACGGCGGCGACTCCATCTACGTTATGGATCAGATAAGTGACAGCTCCTCGGGGGATGACGTGTGGCTTGAGGACATCGCTCTCAGAGAAGCCTTGAAGACTCTCGGCGAGCGGGAGCGGTCAATAATCAATATGCGTTTCTTTCGCGGCAAGACACAAATGGAGATCGCAAAGGAGATAGGCATATCCCAGGCTCAGGTATCCCGCCTTGAAAAGGGCGCCCTTGAGCATATAAAAAAGCAGATGTAACGTAAGGTTTGTACGGCGTGATCATTCCTTCAGATTTTGGTTTGAGGGGGGAGAGAAAAAGTGATGAGCACTTCGTGCGCGATGAGACCTTCGGTCACGATGGTTTCCCTACGGGAAAACGATGATATGATTGCCTATATAACTTGCCGCAGGCAATCATCGTTTGCGTAGCAATCATCGTTTGGCTAAGCC
>JAFQDC010000066.1 GCA_017416205.1 Clostridia bacterium
AAAGTTCTCTGCACTCTCAAAAAACTTTAGAAAATGAAAAACGCAATGTTGTAAGCAATACTTTATTATGTTTTTTCCTATAGTTTAAAGTTTTTTGCGGAGCTTTTTTACAAAAAAGCGACCGTCTCTCCCCTATAAACCCTAATTTGAAGCTCATCACATAAAAAGGTGGCTGTCGCATTTGCGACAGCCACCTTGTACATAATATGATGTCAGTCCTTCTTTTCTTCGGGCTTGCTTTCTTCGTCAGAGCCGTTTGCCCATTCGTCAACCTTTTTAATACCGACCTTTGCAGTTTTTACAGCTGCCTTACCGAGATCACGGAAAGCGTGACCAAGACCCTTTCCTGCTTCCTTCCAGTTATCCTTAAGATCTGCCATAAGAATACTCTCCTTATCTATTAGTTTACACTAACAGTATAGTACACTTTTCAGCTTTTGTCAATCATGATAGTGCAATTATTATCGTTTTCCTTTTTTTGAGAACAACAGTTTGCGTAGCATATCTGCCGGAATTACCGTGAGTGCAATGACAGCGCAGTATAGCAGATGAGAAAAAGAAAGAGGAGTACATCGAAATACCTCACCGCCGAAGTAGATGATCAAAAGCTGGATGATGCATACGAGGAGCATTATTAATATGAAAGGCTTGTTGCCTGCAATACAGTGAAAAATGTTGATTTTTTCGCTTCTTGCATTGAAGGAGTTAAATATTCCGCAGAATATAAACATAGCAAAGAACGCGGTTAGAAAATAAGTGTCATTTTTGCAAAATACAGATCTTATAAAGGGACTTTTAAGAAAGAATATACCAAGAGCAAGGGTATAAGCTCCCGTAATGAGGATCTGAGAAAGCATTTCTTTTGATATCAGCTTCTCATCCCGCGGAGGACAGGAGCGCATCATATAGCTTCGAAGCGCGGGCTCTCCCGCAAATGCAAGCCCCCCGAGAGTGTCCATTATGATGTTTACCCAAAGCATCTGAATTATCGTAACGGGACTGTCTATACCGATAAACGGGCCGATGAGAGATATACCCATAGCAGAAAGGTTCATAAGCAGCTGAAACACTATAAATTTTCTGATAGAACGGAATATGGTTCTTCCGTACAGAACAGCACGTGTTATAGAAGGAAAGCTGTCATCGCAGATGACTATGTCACCTGCATCCTTTGCGATATCAGTGCCGCTGCCCATTGCAAATCCCACGTCAGATGCCTTAAGTGCCGGAGCATCATTGATACCGTCTCCCGTCATACCGACGGTAAATCCTGCCTCCTGAGAAAGGCGCACTAGGCGTATCTTATCTGAGGGAAGTGCGCGGGAAACGATGCAAAGCTTTTCCAAAACAGCGGTCAGCTCACCATCGCTCATACGGTGCAGGTCATCAGCCTCAAGAATCTGACTGTGGTCTTCGTCGAGTATTCCTGCCTCACGGGCTATAGCCTTTGCAGTAGACGTGTTGTCTCCCGTTACCATAATAACGTGTATCCCTGCCTTTTTGCAGTCGGATACGGAGCGCTTGATATCTTTTCTTAAAGGGTCTCTCAGTGCTGCGAGGGCAATAAACGTAAGTGGCCCTTGAAGAGAGGCGGATGTCCTGGCTGCCTCAAATTCGACACCCGAGCCAATGGCAAGGCAAATAACTCTGTAAGCTTTTTGAGTGTGGTTTTCAAGGTCATTATAAAGCTTATTTCGAGTCTGATGGTCAATTGAGCAAAAAGCGCCGTCACAGTCAAGATATGAATCGCAATAGCTGAGGATCAGCTCGGGAGATCCCATAAAGTATGCAACGGAGTCGGAATAGCCTGCACTGAATTTGTTTTTTGAGTCAAAGGGGATATGCTCTGATCTGACATCACTCTTTTTTGCAAATGACAAAAGGGCTCGTTCCGTTGCATTTCCGTACGGAGTACATACGGAGGAAATACAGCGTTGAATAAGATCTGCGTTTGAAAAGCTTTTGACCCTTGCGCAGTCAGCCTCCCAGTCAACTCCGGAAAAACTGCATACCTTCATTTTTCCCGTGGTGAGAGTTCCTGTTTTATCCGTAAAGAGAACGTTGAGATTACCTGCAGTTTCTATTCCCACAAGTCTTCGTACCAGAACACCGCCCTTCATCATTTTTTTCATATTTGATGAAAGTATAACTGTTATCATCATTGGAAGACCCTCGGGAACTGCAACAACAACGCAGGATACTGCGACGGTAACGGCGCGAAGAAGCTCGGAAATCAGAAAATGAGTATCCGACAGACGTGCTCTGACGAGGACGATATCCATACCCGAATCTATGAAAAACGAATTAAAAAGGTAAGCAAGTGCTATAAGGAAGGCTCCAATGTATCCCATAATGCCAATTGAACGGGCAAGGTCGGAAAGTCGATTTTTTAGAGGACTAGCCCGTGGACTGTCACGCAGATCTGCGGCAATCGTACCGATCATTGTACCGTCACCGACATGAAGGGCTATCATTTCACCGCTTCCTTTGGTGACGGAGCATTGTGAAAGAACCTGATGGCAGTCGGAAGGATCGGCAGATATATCGTCCGGAGCAACGTAGGAAAGGGAAGCGGCGGTCTTTTTGATTTCTCTGCTTTCACCTGTCAGAGCCGACTGATCACAGCTTATTTCACCAAAAACCAGTATACCGTCACAGGGGATCTTCATGCCTTGTGAAAGGATAATTCTGTCGCCGCATACGATTTCACTGACAGCTATTTCCTTCAGAATGCCACCGCGCCGTACAAAGCAAAGTGAGGTTTCACCCTCTTTTGAAAGCCGGCTGTAAGCAACGGAGGAGGTATACTCTGAAATTGTAGAGACCATGGTAGCGATAAGTATTGCCGCAACTATACCGATAGTCTCAGGCCAGTTTATCTTGCCGAATGAGGCACAGGCATTGATGATAAGAGCGCCAATCAATATTTTTATTATTGGGTCGTTAAAGCTTTCCATTAGCTGTGAAAAGAAACCTTTGGATTTCTTTTTGGAAAGAATATTAGCTCCGTATTTTTTCCGACTGTTGATTATTTCATTGTCAGAAAGACCGTAGGGCGAGCAGAAGATCGCATTCTCCTTTGGAGGAGTAGGATTCATATTTACTGTGCTTGTTATTTTTACCACCTCCGTATATCGGTCTATTATATGAATATATTTGAATTATAGAACAGCCGTAGTACGCAAATAAAAAGAGCCCCGCTTATCGGAGCTCTTTAATGTATTGAGATTATTCAATTGAAATGATATAGCTGTATACGGGCTGACCGCCGTTGATGACCATTACCTCAACGCCGGGGAACTTCTCACCCATGATCTCAGCAACGTGGTTTGCCTCATCCTCAGTTGCACCCTCACCGTAAAGGATTGTAACAATGGATGCGCCGTCTACCTTAGTCATAAGACCCTCAAGACAAGCAATTCTGTCGTCAGATGTGCAAACGATCTTACCGTTGTAAAGACCGAGAGTTTCTCCTGCCTTGATAGCAGTGTCACCGATCTCAGTGTCGCGAACGGCATAGGTGGAGGAAAGGGTGGTAACGTTGGAAACAGCTTCCTTCATTGCCGCAATGTTTTCCTCTTCTGTTGCGCCCTCGTCAAAGGTAAGCATTGCCGCAATACCCTCGGGAACGGAAACAGTTTCAATAACAACTACCTTTCTGGAGTCAACGATACGGCTTGCCTGCTCGCTTACCATATAGATATTCTTGTTGTTGGGAAGAACGAAAACGATCTCAGCAGGAGTCTGCTCAACTGCGTGAACGATGTCCTCAGTGGAGGGATTCATTGTCTGACCGCCGGAAACGATGTAGTCAGCAGCAAGGTCAGAGAAGAGATCGTGAATACCGTCACCCATACAAACCGTAACGAAGCCGTACTTCTTTGTGATCTCAACGGGTGCGTCACCTGCCGCCTCTTCAACAACAGCTGCGGGAGCCTCACCTGCCTCCTCACCGGAAAGGTTTGAGTGCTGGTGTTTCATGTTCTCGATCTTAACGGTGTAGAGTGAGCCGTAGCGAAGAGCCTCTGTAAGTACCTTGCCGGGCTTGTTTGTATGAACGTGGAGCTTGATGATCTCCTCGTCATCAACGAAAACAACGCTGTCGCCAAGATTCATAATGAACTGATGGAGTGCGTCAGCCGTGTCCTCACCCTTGTACTTTGCGCTCTTTGTAACGATACACTCTGTGCAGTATGCAAACTTGATATCCTCTGTATTGAAGGTAGAGAAATCAGCAGAGGGAGCAATAGCGGGCTTTGAGGATTCAACTGCAGAAACGGGGTTACCCTCAAGAGCCTTTACCATACCCTCCATAACGCAGAGAAATCCTGCTCCGCCGGAGTCAACAACGCCTGCCTGCTTAAGAGCGGGAAGCATATCGGGAGTCTTCTGGAGAGTTTCGTCTGCCGCCTTGTACATAAAGGGGAAGAGCTCTGTAACGTCGCGGATGATACCCTTGTGGTAAGCCTCCTCAGCAGTTTCAGTCATAACACGCATAACTGTGAGGATAGTACCCTCAGTAGGATTCATAACTGCCTTGTAAGCCTCGGAAACACCGCGCTTAAAGCCCTGGATCACCTCGTCACAGTCTGCGCTTTCAACATCCTTCCAGGCCTTACCGATTCCGCGGAAGAAAAGTGAAAGGATAACGCCGGAGTTACCGCGTGCGCCGCGAAGCATAAGGTTAGCCGCCTTCTGAGATGTCTCGGAAAGGGAGCCTTCAAACTTTGTATAATCTCCGCGTACACCGCTCATGGTGAGACTCATATTGATACCGGTGTCACCGTCGGGTACGGGGAATACGTTCAGGTTATTAACAATGTCTTTGTTGTTGTCAAGACAGCAAGCTGCCGAAACAACCATATCACGGTAAATAGAACCTACGATCTTCATTGTTTGATTCCTTTGTTTTTAGATTTTTATGGCTCAGCGTTCTGTGCCGAGGAAGAAAACTGCAATTGTGCCGGGGCCGGAGTGCGCGCCGATAACGGGACCGATGCAGCCCACCTTAACGTCAACGGGATTGAACTTTTCGCGGAGAGTGTCAGCAAGAGCATTAGCCTCGTCCTCACAGTCACCGTGGCAGATAAACATAGTCTGAGTCTCGGGAGAAACAACGGAGTCTTCCATAGCCTTGATAAGACCGTCAAGAGCGCCCTTTCTTCCGCGAGCCTTGCCGATGCTGATGAGGTGGCCCTCATTGTCAACGTGGAGAAGGGGCTTGATAGCAAGCATAGAGCCAACTACCGCAGTAGCCGCAGAAACTCTTCCGCCTCTCTTGAGGAAGAAAAGATCGTCAACGGTGAAGTGGTGGCAGAGGTGAAGCTTGTTTTCTTCAACCCAGTCGCGAACCTCTTCAATAGTCTTGCCCTCATTCTTCATCTGATTTGCGATATAAACGATCATAGCCTGACCGAGGGATGCGCAGAGGGTGTCAACGGGGAGGAACTTAAGGTCGGGGTATTCCTCAGCCATCTCGGAGCAAGCAAGTCTGCCTGTGGAGGCTGTGCTTGAAAGACCGGAGGAGAAGCCGAGGTAAAGAACGTCAAGTCCTTCCTTTGCCGCCTCTGTGAAATACTTTGTGAAATCCTCAAGGTTTGCAGCAGACGTAGTAGCCTTAGCCTTGTTTCTGAGGGCTGCGTAGAACTCCTTGAGGTCTACCTGATCGCCGGGACGGGGATCGCCGTCATCCATCGTATAGCTGAGGGGAACTACTCTGACGCCCCACTCCGCAGCCATCTCAGGTGTGATGTCACTGCCGGAGTCGGTTATGATAATGTAATCGTTTGCCATAATTTTGTACCATTCTTTCCGTGAAAGGCAGTCAGCCTTATCACAAATAACGATTTTGAGTGGTTATCTTTGCATATTTACCCAATATACGTGATTATTATACCATACGGAATGTTGAATTGTCAATAACTTTTCCCATATGTCCTCACCCGATACCGCAACATATGCTTCAATATAGTATTACCCAATAAACAGTATTCAGATTTTTTTCTGTGTAATACTGATTATAAGCAGCAAATATGAAAATGCTGTCTTGACAAATCGGGAAATATATGTATAATTGATATGGTAAGAGGGAGTAGTCTGCAGCGCAAGCTGTGGCTCGGTTCGTCATCACGAAGAAATTCCGGACCGCGCCCATAACCCTTTCGGTTTTGTAACGAGACTTTTACTGCTTGTCGCAGTAACTGTCTTTTTTTGTTGCCTTATTGCGCAAAGAATTATAAAACCGGAAAGGAATATTTTATGGGTATCGCACTCAATCTTCTCATTTTAGTAGTGGGATTTTTCCTGCTTATCAAGGGAGCCGACTTTTTTGTAGACGGCTCGTCAAGCATTGCACGTCACATCGGCATTCCCGGATTTGTCATCGGACTTACCGTTGTTGCTATGGGCACAAGCGCACCTGAGGCTGCCGTGAGTATTACGGCAAGCATTCAGAATCAAAAAGGGAATGGGCCGTATCGTAGGTTTACTCAGCGTTCTTGCATACGTAGCTTATACCGCGTACCTTCTTATAACAACTATCTGATCTAAAGGAGATTTAAAATGGCACTTGATATCATTCTTTTGCTCGTAGGATTTGTTCTTCTCATTAAAGGCGCAGACTTCTTTGTTGACGGCTCTTCAAGTATTGCCCGTCATATAGGCATTCCCGCATTTGTGGTAGGACTTACCATTGTAGCAATGGGAACAAGTGCGCCTGAGGCCGCAGTCAGCATAACTGCAGGCATTGCCGGCTCAAATGAGCTTGCAATAAGCAATGTTATCGGTTCCAATATGTTCAATCTTCTTGTTGTAGCAGGAGTTTGTGCGGTTATCAAGCCCTATAAGGTCGAGGAAGTGATGCTCAAGCGTGATTTTCCCGTAAACGTAATAATCAGCGCGCTTCTCATCATAATGATGGCAATTGGAAGTGTCCTTGGATATATTAACGGAATCGTTCTTCTTGTGGGTATTGTGACGTACGTACTTTTCGTAGTGCTCAAGGCAGTAAGACATCGCGAGCATAATGAAGATGAGGAGATCAAAAAGATAAATCCCGTAGTCAGCGTAGTTCTCATAATCGTAGGTCTTGCAATGATAATATTCGGAGGTGACCTTGTTGTTGATAACGCAAGAGATATCGCAACAAGACTCGGCTTGAGCGAGACCTTCATCGGTCTTACCATTGTTGCAATCGGTACAAGCCTTCCCGAGCTTGTAACAAGCATCGTTGCAGCAAAAAAAGGCGAGAGCGGCCTTGCTCTCGGAAACGTAATAGGCTCAAATATATTTAATATTCTCTTTATCCTCGGTCTCTCTGCCTCAATAACAGCTATCCCCGTGGATACCCAGGCAATAATCAATGCTGTGATCCTCCTTGTGGTGACAGCTCTCATATATGTTGCCTGTCTTATCAAAAAGGGAATGGGCAGGATCGTAGGAGCACTTTGCGTTCTCGGATACGTGGCGTATACCGCATACCTTCTCGTAGCTGCAATGTAAAATGTAAAAAGACCTTGCGAATGCAAGGTCTTTTTTATGGTCAAACATACTGTGATAGGTTTTCTATAGCATTGTAGCAAATAAGAGTACAGTGTTCCGAAAGATATTCAGAATAGAGATTTTTAGCCTTAGCAGCCATAAATTCCGAAAGATATCTGCAGTCTGAGCTAAGACACAGAAAGTAGCTTGAAAATTCTGCGTTATAATATGCCGAAGCTTCTCTGATGTCCTGAGAGGAGAGAAAAGATATAGCCGAAAGCATATGCTCTAAGCTCTTGAACGTGTATATGTAACCGTTTCTTTCTATGTCAGCATTCCGAGCGCTGTCTGATCCGTCCTGTATTTTTGAAACGAACATTTCACAGCCTCCGTTTTTAGAGTCAAAGATCTGTACAAGAACTCCGGAAAGAAAGCTTCGGTCAAGGCCTGAATCCTCGATCAGGCGAGAATAACCCTCCTTCATTGAAGAATGGTGGGATTTAAGGTGGTACTTCTGTGCATCACCTTTGTCAAGAAGGAACACCATATTCCCGTCCTTAATTTCAATGACCTCCATAAAGCCTCCTTTCCCTGATCATTATCAGTATAATCATTATAGACGAAATGTGTGCAAAATGTAACGCAAAGATTATGGAAGGGCGGGATGAAAAAGGAAACTGCGCGTGGGTAACATTCAAATTTCGGTTTATAGGGGGGTAATGTAGGGGGCTTTTTGTAAAAAGCCCCCTACGACCCCAAAAAACTTTGAAAAAAGGATAAATTAGTTGTCTATAAGTATATTTTGTTATTTTAATTACCCATAGTTTGAAGTTTTTTGCGGAGCTTTTTTACAAAAAA
>JAFQDC010000067.1 GCA_017416205.1 Clostridia bacterium
GGAGAGCTCGGTGTCAGCACTTTTGACGGTAATTTTCGGAAGACCGTCGCAGTCGTAGAAGGCATAGGAGCCGACTCTGCGGATGTTTTCGTGAATAAGGATATCAATAACGATACCGTCGCAGTTATAGAAGCTGTAGTCGCCGATATCCGTAAGGCTCTCGGGGAGAGTATTGACGGAAAGGCTTTGGCACTCGTAGAAGGCGTGATCCTCTACCGTTCTGATACTATCGCCAAAGGTAACTTCCGTAAGATGCTTGCAGTAAGCAAATGCATATGAGCCAACGGTTCTGAGAGTGGAGGGGAGAATGACCGTTGAAAGAGTATTCTCTACGTCGGATTGACCGCAGAAGGCGTAATCACCAATATGGGTAATACCCTCCTCAAAGATCACCGTGTCAAGGCTTTGGCGACTGAAATATTCAACGAAGTCGTAAAAATTGTTGTAGGTCTTATCCCTCATCTTACCTGAGTTTCCAAAGGAATAGGTGATCCTTTCAACAGTTGAGATACCGTTAAAGGGGTTGTTTGCGATATCGTAATCTACGGGGATAAGGAGCTCCTTTACCGTGCTGCACTCGGCAAAGGCATAGGTGGAAAGCTCGGTGTCAGCACTTTTGACGGTAATTTTCGGAATACCGTCGCAGTCGTAAAAGGCATGGGAGCCGACTCTGCGGATGTTTTCGTGAATAAGGATATCAATATTGATACCGTCGCAGTTATAGAAGCTGTAGTCACCGATATCCGTAAGGCTCTCGGGGAGAGTATTGACGGAAAGGCTTTGGCACTCGTAGAAGGCGTGATCGCCTATTGTCAGAAGAGAAGCGGGGAAGGAAATATTGCCAAGGCTCTGACTGTAGGCGAAGGAATATGAGCCAATACTCTTGAGAGTGGAGGGCAGGGAAACGCTTGTAAGTGCGCGGCCGTTGCTGCTTGAATGGAATGCGTAATCACCGATATGGGTGATGCCCTCCTCGAAAACGACCTGAGTCGTGGAGAGACTGCTCTGGTATTCAACGGAGTCGTGATAATTGTAGTAGGTTCTGTCCTGCATCCTGCCGGAGGATCCCTTATAATACGTTATTTTTTCGATTCCGGTGATGCCGTAGAATATCTGATCCGAGAAATTGTATTCAACGGGAACCGTCAGCTCCCTGATGGCAGTGCAGTTGTAGAAGGCCTGAGGTCCCAGCTGCATAACGGTGTGATCCATAAGGGCGTCCGTTATGGATATGCAGTTTCTGAAGCACTGCTCTCCGACGGAAAGAACTCCGCTTTCAACGGTAACGCTTTCGAGGGAAAGATTGTCAGCCCAGCCGCGGTATCCCCAGTACATAGAGTTTATCCAGGTGGTGTAGAGGGCCTGGCAGTGTGCGTGGCCGATCTTATCCATAACGCTTCCGTCCTCGTCGCAAACGAGATCCATTGCCGCCTTAACGCAGTCCATGATCCGGGCCGTATCGTAATTGCGCTCGTCAAGAACGAGGTATACCAGCATAAAATCGTATGCCGAGCCCACGTCCATCTCCGTTTCGGCCTTTATATCGCTGATCAGAGCGCTGATATCCGAGGTGGATATATAGCTTTGGAATTCCTCCTCAGTCATTGCAGAGCTTTCCGAATATGCGCGGTACGCGTGCTCTGCTATCAGATCCTTTTCTGCCTTGTCAGTATTCAGAAAAACTGCGAGCTGCGCAAGGTTGGTAACACCGCTGCCAACCTCAAAAAGGATCTCAAGCTTATTGCCCATGCCGGAAAAGCCGCTAAGGTGCTTTTTTGCGATCTCATCGATACCGACGTCATTCTTTCCGCCGAGAGTCCATGCCGCAAAATCCAGAATGAGCTGAAGGGTGGCGCTGTCGTAATAAACGTTGCGGTCATCACCGAGAATATTCGTTATGAGCACCTCGTAGGCAGCTCCGGATTTTTCGCCCGCGTATGTATCACCCGTCGTGGAGTTGAACTGAAGCTGCATATTGGAGTATTGGCTGTCGGAGGTGTCAAGGGAGATATCACGGCCGTAGCGTTTGTATCCCCAGCTTTTCATAGGCACCATCGTTATGAGGTCACCGTCGTTGTTGAAATTATAGATATTTGCGAGAGTGTCGTCTGCTTCAAGGCTCACTGCGGGGCAGGCAAAGGTATAGGCGGTAACCGTGCTTTCTGAGGTGTAGGCCTCACTCTCTGCGCTGAGCCAGCCTGCCAGAATATTTGCGCAGGCCGCGCCGCGGCTGTGGCCCGTCACCCACACTCTTCTGTGAGCGTTATCCTCGGCATTGTCTGTCTTGAATTTTTCCTGCAGCTTATTGTATACCTCAAGGGATGCGTTTCTGAAGCCCTCATGCTCAACTCCCTTTCCGAGATTGAAATCGCTGAACCACTCGGCATTGGCGGGCGTGCCCTGAATGGGAACGCAATAAAAAACGTACGTCTCGTCAGTTTCGGGGTCGGTCCATTCCTTGTAGGCTATGGTATATGCAATAAGGTCGTTCTTTTCAAGGGTGAGGTCGTTTCTGCTTCTTTGGTATACCGCAGAGTTATCGTCGTAGTCAAAGCCCATTTCTGAAAGAAGGGAATTGACGGATGAGGGCTCGTATGCAGCCATGGCAAGAGCTACGGAGGCCTTTGCCAGATCCTTTGATAATTGGGTCAGGGGCATAGTAAGAAAAGCGTGGCTGTATAAAACGGATGCGTATTCCGTCGATGGGGTGCTCACTCCGCTGCTTGGGTAGCTGTAGCCTACGTTTTCGAGAGGATACTCCTCGAAAAGCCTTTCTGTAACGCTCTCTGTGCTGACGGCTGCTGCAGGGGCGGGAAGGGTCTGAAAGAGAAGTGCAGTCAGAAGCGCAAGGGCGCCGGCGGCAGTCAGTATCTTCTTTAAGCTGAGCATAATGATCTCCTTTTGCTTTCTACGGACTATATAACAAGTAAATATATTATATCACGCAGGCGGTGTCTTTGCAATGCTCATTGAACCGTTAACTTTCCTTTTTGGGGCAAAAATTTTTTATCGGCAGTTTACAAATCAAGGGCTTTGTGGTAAAATATCAAAGATAACGTTTTGGAAGGAGAAGGTATGCTCAGGCTTGATAAATATATTGCAGACACGGGCCTTTACAGCCGCAAGGATGTAAAAGCGGCGGCAAAAAAGGGGCTTATCACCGTAAACGGAAAAACAGTCAGGGATGTTTCCGAGAGGATAGACGAAAATACGGCAGTCGTTACGTACTGCGGTGAGAAGGTAAACTGGCGAAGGTACGTTTACGTTATGCTCAATAAGCCTGCAGGGTATATCAGCTCAACGGAAGAGTCTGACAGGACCGTTATGAAGCTTCTTCCGCAGGAGTACACAAAAATGGAGTGCTTTCCCTGCGGACGCCTTGATATAGATACCGTGGGACTCCTTCTTATAACAAACGACGGCCCCCTTGCCCACGAGCTCCTGTCCCCCCGCCATCACGCAGAAAAGACCTATTTCTACCGCTGCGACCCTGCCATCGGCGAGAGAGAAGCGGAGGCACTTTGCGCGGGAGTTGATATCGGAGGATACGTAACGAAGACCTCAAAGGTCGAGCTCGTTGACGAAACCAGCGGATACATTACCCTCACCGAGGGCAAATTCCATCAGATAAAGCGAATGTTTGAGGCGGTGGGCTCCTCTATCACCTACCTTCGCCGCGTTGAATTTGGCGGCATATCCCTTGACGAGAGCCTCAAAGAGGGAGAGTGGCGGGAGCTTACGGAGAGCGAGATAGAAACCCTCAGAAGCGCCGGCGTTAAAGAGTGAAGAGAGAAAAGTGAAAAGTGAAGAGAAAAGGTACAAAACCGTATACGGTTTTGGATTTTTAAGTTTTTAAAAACAAACAAATCAAGTATAAACACAAGAGGAAAAAATGGACATTTTACAGAGACTTTCAGAAGAACTGAACATTAAGCTTTCTCAGATCGAGGCTACCGTTGCCCTTCTTGACGAGGGAAACACCGTACCATTCATTTCAAGATACCGTAAGGAGGTAACGGGCGGACTTGACGATACACAGCTTCGCGAGCTGTGCGACCGTCTTAATTATCTGAGAAACCTTGAGGAAAAGAAAAACGACGTTAAAAATCTCATCGAGGCTCAGGGACTTCTCACTCCCGAGCTCATTGAGGCTATTGACACGGCAGAGACCGTAACGGAGGTAGACGATATCTACCGTCCCTTCCGCCCCAAGAGAAAGACCCGTGCCAGCGTTGCAAAGGAAAGAGGACTTGAGCCTCTTGCTCTCCTTATCTTTGAGCAGAAGGCAGAGTATTCTCCCTCCATCCCCGAGGAGGCAGAGGCCTACGTTGACTCTGAAAAGGGCGTTGAGAGCGCCGAGGACGCAATTGCGGGAGCTAAGGACATCATTGCCGAGATGATATCCGACAATGCAGACTACCGCCGCGAGATACGCCGCCTTACCTTTATGAACGGCACCATCTCCTCAAAGCAGGCGGGAGAGGGCGAGAGCGTATACGAGCAGTATTACGATTTCTCCGAGGCTGTAAAGACAGTTCCTCCTCACCGTATTCTTGCAATGAACCGCGGAGAGAAGGAGGAGATGCTGAAGGTGGATATCAAGGTGGACTCCGATATAATCCTCAACTACCTTTTCCGTATGGTGATACAGGATCACAGATCCCCCGCATTCCGCTACGTTGCAAGCGCAGTCTGCGACAGCTATGACAGACTTATCGCCCCCTCCATCGAGCGTGAGATCCGCTCCACTCTCTTTGACGATGCAGGCGAAAGCGCAATAAAGCTCTTCTCCGAAAACCTTAAGAATCTTCTCATGCAGGCTCCCATCAAGGGTAAGACCGTTCTCGGATACGACCCCGGCTACAGAACGGGCTGTAAGCTTGCTGTAGTTGATAAAACGGGAATGGTGCTTGATACTGCAGTTATCTACCCCACAAAGCCTCACGAAAAGATCGCGCAGTCAAAGAAGATCGTTCTCGATCTCATTAAAAAGTATAATATCGACATCGTTTCCATCGGAAACGGCACCGCAAGCGCGGAAAGTGAGCTTTTTATTGCAGAAACGCTTAAAGAATGCAATTACGGTACAAAATATATCATAGTCAGCGAGTCGGGCGCATCGGTTTATTCCGCGTCAAAGCAGGGCGCTGAGGAGTTCCCCGATTTCGACGTAACTCAGAGAAGCGCAGTTTCCATTGCAAGAAGACTTCAGGACCCCCTTGCAGAGCTTGTAAAGATAGACCCAAAGGCCATCGGCGTAGGTCAGTATCAGCACGATATGAAGCCTGCCCGTCTTGACGAGGCCCTTACGGGCGTGGTTGAGGACTGCGTAAACTCCGTTGGCGTTGACCTAAATACTGCCTCCTATTCTCTCCTTTCATATATCGCGGGCATCAATACTACGGCTGCAAAGAACATAGTTAAGTACCGCGACGAAAACGGCGAGTTCAAGAGCCGCGCCGAGGTAAAGAAGGTCCCCCGTATCGGAGATAAGGCATATCAGCAGTGCGCGGGATTTTTGAGAGTTCCCGGAGCCGCGGAGATACTCGATAACACGGGTGTTCACCCCGAGTCCTATGCTGCGGCAAAGGCTCTTCTCAAGGAATTCGGCTATACCGCAGAGGACGTAAAGGCAGGGGGCATCAAGTCTATCCGCCGCGACGTGACACAGAGGGGAAGTGCCGCTGTTGCAGAGGCTCTCGGAATCGGCGAGCCCACCCTTATGGATATCGTGGGAGAGCTTGAAAAGCCCGGCCGCGATATACGTGACAGTCTGGCAGCTCCCGTCCTTCGCGACAGAGTTATCGAGATCACAGATCTTGAGCCCGGAATGATAATGAAGGGAACTGTCCGTAACGTTATCGACTTCGGCGCATTCGTCGATATCGGCGTTCATCAGGACGGCCTTGTTCATATCTCCGAGATCTGCGAGAAGTTTATAAAGCATCCCTCGGAGGTCCTTTCCGTTGGAGATATCGTAACTGTCAAGATAAAGTCCGTAGACGTTCGCAAAAAGCGCATAGGACTTACGATGAAAGAACTCTGATTCTAATTTTATTAGAAATTATTACATTGGATTTCTTTGAAAAAATAAAGAATTTCCCGTAAAAAGTGCAAATTGCACAAAGAGTATAAAATAATTTTGGGGAAAAAACATCTTTAATTTAGGGCGAAATACTGTTATAATAAATCACAGTAAAGTGCGGTAATTCCCGCAACACAGAACTGCCAAGGAGGATATAAAATGGCAAGCGTATCCCTTAAGCATATTTACAAAAAGTATCCCGGCGGCGTAACAGCCGTTTCCGACTTCTGCCTTGAGATCAAGGATAAGGAGTTTCTTATTCTCGTAGGACCTTCCGGTTGCGGTAAGACCACAACTCTCCGTATGATCGCAGGTCTCGAGGAGATTTCCGAGGGTGAGCTCTTCATCGGCGATAAGCTCGTAAACGACGTAGCTCCTAAGGATCGTGACATCGCGATGGTATTCCAGAACTACGCTCTGTACCCCCACATGACCGTATACGATAACATGGCATTCGGTCTTAAGCTCCGTAAGACTCCCAAGGAGGAGATCAAGCGCCGCGTTGAGGAGGCTGCAAGAATCCTCGACATCACACACCTTCTTGACAGAAAGCCTAAGGCTCTTTCCGGTGGTCAGAAGCAGAGAGTTGCGCTCGGACGTGCTATCGTTCGTAAGCCCACAGTATTCCTTCTTGACGAGCCTCTGTCAAACCTTGACGCTAAGCTCCGTGCAACCATGAGAACTGAGCTTACAAAGATCCACCAGAGAATCGGTACAACATTTATCTACGTAACACACGACCAGACTGAGGCTATGACAATGGCTACCAGAATCGTAGTTATGAAGGACGGTCTTATCCAGCAGGTAGATACACCTCAGAACCTCTATGATGAGCCTATCAACCTCTTCGTTGCAGGCTTTATCGGCACACCTCAGATGAACTTCGTAAGCTGCGAAGTAGAGCAGGACGGCAACGACCTCTTCCTCAACTTCGGCTCCTCTTCCGTTAAGCTTCCTCCCGAGAAGTCCAACAATCCTCTTGTTCGCGACTACATCGGCAAGGAGGTTATCATGGGTATCCGTCCTGAGTGTATCCATGACGACGAGGCTGCTCTCGAGGCAATGCCCGGCGGCGTAATCGAGGCAGACGTTGAAGTTACTGAGCTTATGGGTTCAGAGATCTATCTCTACCTCACAAGCGAAGAGAACAAGTTCGTTGCTAAGGTTTCCAACAAGTCCAAGGCAAGAGCAGGTGACGTTATCAAGGTTGCTCTCGATGCAACAAAGATCCACCTCTTCGACAGAGACACAGAGCGTTACATCGTTCACTAATAAAAAATTTACGGGACTGCGAAAGCAGTCCCTTTTTTTGCTTAAATGAAAAATGAAAAATGAAAAATGA
>JAFQDC010000068.1 GCA_017416205.1 Clostridia bacterium
AATTCGCGGCTAAAAAGCCGCATTTAACAATGAAATCCGCCGAAATAATCGGCGGATTTCTACTTTTTTACTGCGTTTTTCACTTAACTAAATACTATATGTTTTGCGGCTTTTGTTCTGCGCCTTTTTCGACAGTCTGAAACGGCTGCAATGCAGCCGTTTTCTATTTTCCGTTATTATAGGAAGCAACGCTTTTAAGATACTCAGACATTTTTCTGTCAGTTTCAATATATACGACAGCCTTTCCCGTCATGGTGTCTGCAATGAGAACAGTCTGATCGGGAGCTACCATATTCTTGAAATACTTATATACGGGAGCCTTTCTGTTTTCCTTGAGAGCGATATTCAGTGCATCCTTATCCTCGGGGAGGATGAAGCAGGAATGAATATCCGAAAGCCTTACGAGACATTCCATATTCCATTTTGAGTTACCCTGACGTCTCTCAACAACGAAAACGAGCTTCTTGGGAGGGAACATGGTAACGGGAGGCTCCTTACCGTCGGGAGTGAGAGGCACCTCTTCCTCCTCCTCGTCCTCATCATCCTCGTGGTGAAGGCTCTTTTTGGGAGCGGCGCCCACTCTTACAGTGTACTTAAACGGAGTAAACTTATATCTCACCGCAACGAATACCATGGCGCAGAAAAGTGCCATTGCCGCAAATTGGAGCATCCCCTTGCCCGACAAGCCGTCAAGGGCGGAAAATGCAAATGCCACACCTGCCGCAATGAAAAGGGCAAGGATAGTCACCTCGGGAACTCTGTTTTTTTGCTTGGGTTCAAATGTCATTTCATACCTCACATTTTAATGACGGTTGAAAAAATGGGAGCCTAAGCTCCCATTTCCGTCATTTTTCGTTATCACGAATAAATTATGCCTCTTCCTTTGCGATAATCTGCTTGCCGTTGTAATAGCCGCAAGCGCTGCAAACTCTGTGAGAGAGATTATACTCACCACAGTTAGGGCACTTAACCATGCCGGGCATGGAAAGCTTCCAAACATTGGAACGTCTCTTATCTCTGCGTGCCTTAGACACTTTTCTCTTCGGTACTGCCATCGAAAACACACCTCCTTGAAGACATTAAAGGTTAAATTAAAAATTACCAACTAGTATTATACCACTACTTATTCATATTTTCAAGTAGTTTTTTAAAAGTTTCCATCCTCGGATCGATTTCTTTTTCATTTTTACAGGTGCAAGCACCTCTGAGATCCTTTCCGCAGACGGAACACAGACCGGGACAGTCTTCTTCGCAGAGGTGATAAATGGGAAGCTCGAGAGACAGCTCCTCTATTATATCTCTGTCAAAGTCGATGCCGCCTTCTTTAACCAGCAGAACGTCATCCTCATCTATACCGTCGTCTCCCGCCAGAGCAGCATTGAGAGTAACGATACGTGAGAACTCAAATTCTATGCTCTCCGAAAGGGGAGCAAGGCAGCGGTCGCAAACTGTGGAATAATCAACGCTGACGGTAGCCGTGAGAGACATATACCCGTCATTATCGCAAACCCTTCCGCAAACTCTGACAGGCTCGTCAAGAGTGATCTCCTCGCTGATGTCCGGAGCATCGGGAACCTCGTTTGCATCGACTGTAAAATCAAAGTCTATGACAGGAACTCTTCTGTTGAGAATGGGGGTAAGATCAAGCTTCATTGCGATCCTCCTTTTCTTTCTAAGTTGCCTGCAATTTGTTATTATATATGTATTTTATCCGATTGTCAATGATAATTTTAAAAAAAGAAATCTAAAAATCCCGAATTGCAGGAAAAAAAGTATTGAATTGAGGTTTTGGGTTTGCTATAATAATGTAAATATTTGAAAAGGGGGATATTATTGTGCGAACGTTCGGAAAGATACTTAAGTATTCTGTCATTGCGGCAGCTTTGGTATTTATTGTTTTTCTTGCCGTGCGAATCGGTATGACTTCAAACAGAAGGATCCTTGCAGATATCCATCCCACGGATAATGCTGCTTTGGCATATGAGAAGGACCGTGAGGAGGCATTCCTCACTCATAAGCTTCCCGCCGAGATCAGCGAGGACGGATATTTTACTGCCTACGCACTATCATATTCTCCGGCCTCGGGGGAGCTTCAGATAACGGTGCGCTATAATCAGAGCCTTTCTGAAAAATATCTCCCCGGCTCCGATCCCGATAATTATTATTTCGAGCTTCGCGACGGCGAGGGCGAGACTGTGGCAAAGGGAAAAAGACTTTCTGAAAAAGAGCTTTATTTCTATGAGCACATAAGGATCGCCTTTGAGGGCGTAGAGCTTGACGGGGAAAGCGAGCTTTATCTGTTCCTTTGCGATGATGAGAGCGAGTATCCCGCAGAGCACACAAAGGGAATTATTATCCACCATCCGTCATTTGAGTTTAAAAAGCTCTCCCTTTCAAAGGAAGAAAAGGAAGCTCTTTCAAAATAGACGCATACTCTGAAAGCAGGTAATTACAATGATCAACGTGCCCGAAATATTCGGTTGTCTCGTCTTTAATGAGACGGTAATGAAGGAAAGACTTCCCGAAGACGTATTTGAAATCGTAAAAAAGACACTCACCGTAGGCAAGAGAATGACTCTTGAGATAGCAAACGTGGTAGCTGATGCCATGAAGGACTGGGCTATTGAGAACGGTGCGACACACTATACCCATTGGTTCCAGCCCATGACGGGAATTACCGCTGAAAAGCACGACAGCTTTATTTCTCCCGCGCCCGACGGAAAGGTCATTATGGAGTTTTCCGGAAAAGCTCTTGTGCGCGGCGAGTCCGATGCATCATCCTTCCCCTCTGGCGGTATCCGCTCAACCTTTGAGGCAAGAGGCTATACCGCGTGGGACCCTACGTCATACGCATTCATAAAGGACGGTACTCTCTGTATCCCCACAGCCTTCTGCTCCTACGGCGGCGAGGCTCTGGACCAGAAGACCCCTCTCCTTCGCTCCCTTGAAGCACTTTCAAAGCAGACGGTCCGCCTTCTCAAGCTCTTCGGACATGAGGACGTAACCAACGTTAAGGCATCGGTGGGCGCTGAGCAGGAATACTTCCTTATCTCAAAGGAGATATTCGAGCAGAGAAAGGACCTTATCTATACGGGAAGGACCCTTTTCGGACAGAAGCCTCCAAAGGGTCAGGAGCTTGACGACCATTATTCGGGAAGCCTTAAGTCACCCGTTGCCGCATATATGAAGGACCTTGATGAGACTCTCTGGAAAATGGGAGTTCTTTCAAAAACAAAGCATAATGAGGCAGCTCCCGCCCAGCACGAGCTCGCTCCCATATTCTCTTCAGCCAACGTTGCCGTTGACCAGAACCAGATAACAATGGAGATGATGAAGAAGGTTGCCGACCGCCACGGTATGGTGTGCCTTCTCCACGAAAAGCCCTTTGCGGGAGTCAACGGAAGCGGTAAGCATAATAACTGGTCTCTCACTACGAATACAGGTCTCAATCTTCTTGAGCCCGGTGATACACCTCACGAAAATGCTCAGTTCCTTCTCGTTCTCGTTGCTGTCATCAAGGCTGTGGACGATTACCAGGAAATGATGCGTATCTCCGTTGCGGATGCGGGAAATGACCTCCGTCTCGGTGCGGCAGAGGCGCCCCCTGCGGTAATGTCCATATTCCTCGGAGACGAGCTGACAGAGATCCTCGAGGCCATAGAGGAGGAAAGAGGATACGATGCAAAGGATACCGTTCAGATGAAGATCGGTGTTCATGCGCTTCCCAAGTTCCCCAAGGACAATACTGACCGTAACCGTACAAGCCCATTTGCCTTTACAGGTAACAAGTTTGAATTCCGTATGGCAGGCTCATCTCAGTCCATCGCTACTGCAAACGCAGTCCTCAATACTGCATTTGCGGAGGTGATCCGTCAGTTCTCCGATATCCTCGAGGGGGCTGAAAACTTTAATGAGACCCTCCATAACCTTATCAAGAAGACCATCAGCGACCATAAGCGTATAATCTTCAACGGTAACGGATACGAGGATAAGTGGATCGAGGAGGCGTCTCGCCGCGGCCTTGCAAATCTCAGAACCACTCCCGATGCCCTTTCACGTATGCTTGATAAGAAGAATATCGAGCTCTTCTCCCGCCACGGAGTATTCTCCGAGGGCGAGATGATCGCACGCCGCGAGATACAGCTTGAGAATTATACGAAGATCATACATATCGAGGCTCTCACAATGCTTGATATGGCCCGTCACGATATCCTTCCCGCAGCAAGCGATTATGCGGCGAGAGTTGCGAAAAACGCGGATCTTAAGTCAAAGTACGGCGCCTGTGATGCCGAAAGAAAGCTTCTTGCAAGGCTCTGCACTCTGACTGACTCCTTCTATTCCAATATTGAGCGTCTTGAGGATGCAGTAAAGCAGGGGGAGAAGAATATCGGCAAGGAGGATAATGCAATGTTTTACAAGAACGAGGTCATTGGCGCGATGAACGCTCTTCGCGCTGACGGCGACGCTCTTGAGGAGCTTTGCGGTGCTGATAGCTGGCCCTATCCCTCATACGGCGATATGCTGTTCTCGATCAAATGATTATAAGGTAAAAAGTCGCGGGAAATCCGCGGCTTTTTCTCTGCAGCTTTTTTGTACCACCCGTAAATATTTTATGAAATATGAAACAAACGACGATTTTTGTGGTATACTGAAGAAAACTATAGGAGGTGCCTATGAAAAGAATAATTGCATATCTTCTCGCTACAGTCCTTTCCTGGGCACTTTTAGCTTTTCCGGTTTGTGCAGAGGGGGAGGGCACGGTATCAAAATATCTGTCTCTTGACGTTTTTTCTGAGGATGCCTGGAAAACTGTCGAAGGCATTGACCGTATCTCGAAAAGAAGTGCCGGAGATTCCTTTGTAATGACCTTTGCATCAAAAAAGGATGCGGCAAAGCTGTCCGTTACCGCAACCCTCGATGAAGCAGATATTTCGGAATATAACGAGATCGTTTTTGAGATGCAGGTAAGAGGAGAGGGCGAAAATTACCCCCTGACGGTGGTATTGAAGGGAAATAAAGGCTCGGCAACTCATCAGATGACGGTATCGGCCGAGGGAGAAAAGCTGTACGTTCCGATCTCGGATGAAGTAGGTGACAGTCTTTCCTCGATCAACCTGACGATCGATGCAAAGAACGTCCCCGTTTCATATATCACTCTTCTCAGTGCCACTGCTGACGATAATTATACCTACGCCCATTGCAAAACTTTTTTTGCAACAGATATCCTGTCCTCTAACAAAACGGAAATAACTGAAACTAACGTCAGACTTTTCTTTGAAAAGGGAGAAGCAGATCTGACCCCCGTTTGGAACGAAAGCTTCCGGCGAGGAAAAAACGTTCTTGTCTGGGTAAATCTCAAGGGTATATCGTCGGGTAGCGTGCTGTGCTCCGGCCGCTATGAAGAAATAAATGAGGAAAGCAAGAAGAGCTCCTTTGTTACAAGGGATACAGCCCCTCAGACGCTTACGTCAGACGGAACCTTTGTGTTTGTGACAGAGGGCGGCTTTGATAGCTTATCATTTAAGTTTTCTCAAATTCCCGAGGGCGTGACTCACGTTGACGTTACGGGATGCAGTATCATAGAGCTTTCAGAAAAAGAGACCACTGCGGGAAGCATATCCTCCTGCCGCTTTGACGGAAAAAAGCTGACCGTATCAGGCACTCTTGCCGCTGATGCATCCGTTCGCTACTATGGATCGAAGATCCTTCTTTATTCTGTGCCCGTTGCATACGCGTCCGATTTTGACGTTGAAGAATACACCCCCGTGGCACAGCAGAGCTTTTCAACGAGGTTTTCCGTTTCGGTCTCCTCTGATAGATTTTATGCTCAATCTCTCTATAGGGTATATTTGGATACCAAGGACGGAAAGATCCCCGTCGGCGACCTTTCCTTTGCCGATTGCGCTTATTCCGCGCCTCCCGCTTCGTCCGCAGTTTCCTCTTTGTACGGTGCTGACGTTGGCGACGTTTTTGAAACGAATGCATCTTCCGTTATTATAGACCTCCGTGCCGGAGAGCTTTTTGAGCACGATCAGATATATTCTGCATTTTTGTATAGCTACGGTACTAACTATTATTTTAACCGTGAATATCTTAAAGCCCTTGATAACAGTATGGATTTTTACAGATCGTCAGGTATCGCAGTATACCTGAGGCTGTATTCCGACCGTGAGGGATATGTCTTTGAGTATTCTGCAGATACTCCTTCATCGCTGTCTGTAATGTGTGCCGTATCCACCTTTCTTTCTGAGAGATATCCGTGGATATCCGGATTTATCATGGGTCCTTCCGTTAATGAAAAAAAGACACTTATGTCTTCGGACGAGGCTGAAAGCACGGCCCGCCTGTATGCTCTCCTGACAGAATGCGCAAAAAGTAAAAATCCCTCCCTGGCCGTATTTCTTCCGATCGCCAAGGGAGGTGCAGATCCATATCTTACCACAGCGCTTGTTCAATATTATCTTGCAAAATACTCCTCCGGCAATACGGCAATAATGTATGAGGGAGCTGATATGGGGGAGAGCGACTGCTTGTTTGCGCAAAAGCTTTCTCAGATCTCAACAATGTTTGGTAACGCTTCAGACGGCGCGGCAGTAATGTGCCGCCCCGACATCGGTGCTACTGTGGATGCGGTGTGCTCGTCATATCGGGTTGGCTGTAAGAGCGCCTCCTCTCAGGGACTCAGATTCTGTGCGCTGGACGTTTCAAAAATATCAGAAACCCCGGGCCTTTACGATAGTCTGAAGGTGATGCTTGATACGGAAAACGTTATTGCATCCTCTATCACGGAGCTTTCGGCAAAAATTGAACCTGCAGAGTTTGCAGGAATCTATCCTGTATGGGATCTTACGGCTTCATACGATACCTCAGATTGGGTAGCCGGCGGAAGCTTCTCGTTTTGCGAAAGTGCACGCGGCAAAAACGGTAAAAGGGCGCTTATATCAAGGAGCACTTCTGAGCTTTCTTCTGCGGGCATACTTGTAGGAAAGCTGGATTCTCCTCTGGATATTAACGGCCTATGTGCAGTTCTTGAGCTTTATATCAGCTGTGCTGATACGGAAACGGCCGATCTGTCCGTTATTTTCGGAAGCGGAGAAATGCGGTATGAGTATTCGGCAAGGGTACAGTGCAATGAACCTGTGTCTCTTCAGTGCGATATCCCATCCTCTCTCAACGGAGCAAAAACGGACTATGCTGCAATCATTGTAAGAGGAGCACAGGATCCGGAAATTCAGCTTTCAAGAGTTTATATGGGTGATGCCGTTTCAAGTGATGAGCAGCTCGTAGAGCGCTTTTCCACAGCGGCAGAGGAAGAGCACGAGCCCCTCCTGTATCTGTGTGTGATCTCGGTGGTTGCCCTGTCTGTAACCGTTTTTTCCGTTCTTTTGAAAAAGCGCAAAAGGAGCAGTAAAAATGATGAGCAGATATAAGCTTTTAGGTATCGTTTCGGCTATGCTTGTGGTGATCGTCGGAGCAGTGTACCTTAAGGTGGGAGATCCCTTTTTGTCTCCAACACTTCTCGTATCCACAGCGGCAATATTTGCAATGGGTCTTTTTTCGGCACTGGAAGTGCGTTCGAAGGACGAGCGCGGTGTTGGCGGATTTATTCCTGCCATCTGCCTTTTCGTTTTGTCTGCTGCACTTCTGTTTTTGTGGATATACGTCGTTGCCTCAAAATGAATATCAAAAAAGCTGCCATTAGCGTGATACTCTTAACGGAGTATCACGCAACTCTATTCGCCTGACGGCGAGTTATATTGCTTCGCAGTGATATTATGCTACGCATAGTGATATTGTCCTGCGGACAGTTTATGGCGAATAGAATATCACGAAACCGAT
>JAFQDC010000069.1 GCA_017416205.1 Clostridia bacterium
AAAGAACTTCCCGTGATCGGCAAGTTCAAGATCTTGAAGTAAGATATAACGACATATCACCCACAGGGGCGGTGACGGTCAAAGAGCCGCCAACCGCCCCTGTGCGCCTTTACAAAAAGGGTAGAAAAAGTCACATTTTTATGATATACTAAAGAAAAAAGCGAAAGGAACGCCTATGGGAAAGCAGCACAACAGAAGAATATTTGCCGGCTTTTACAAGCGGTATGACGGTAAATGCATTTACGTTGTCGCTGTCGTTCCCGACGTAGATACCGGCAGTCAGGTGGTCATCTTCCATGAAGGGATCGACGCCTGCGAGTGTAAATATTACTCTATGACCAAGCAGTCCTTCTGCGAGATGGTAGAGGTGGACAGCGAATGGGTGGACAAGTTCGTCCGTCAGCCGCAGATCAGAATTACGGACACCCACATCCAAAATCTCATCGACGGCGGGTTCAGCGGCCCCGTCCGAAAGAAGACACGAAGGATGAAGATTTGATCTTATACGAGTCTCGTCGGTACCGTCGTGCCGAAACCTATACCGATTACGCAAAAGATCTCTGCATCAATTACAAGATTGATCTGCGCCGATACAATCTGTGCGTGGCACAGAAACGGTATGTCGGCGTATCCGGCAAAACCGACTTTGATATTCTCAAAGAGGACTTGCCGTTTTTGAACGACTGCCTCAAAACGGTACTTAAAAGCTACAGTGCATATTTCAGGGAATAATACCAGAAACTTTGGAATTTCGCATCAACACCGGGTATTTAAGGTCCCAAAAGCTATGTGAAAACATTTTTACAACTATTCAGATCATTCATAAAAAGAGCTAACAGATCTTGTTACAAATTCTGATAGCTCTTTTTGCTTTATAGAGTCAGATAATTGCGATGATTATATCGCTATACAATTTAATGACATATATGTATATTACAATTATATATTAATCAGAGAGTATTCAAGTGGTTATCAGGATTTGTTCCACATTGATTGCATTGCTTCACCAAATCTCTGGTAATGCACCAGCTCGCGCTCTCTGAGGAATCGAATTGCATCGCAAACGTCAGGATCGTCGATCATTCTGAGAATATTATCGTAGGTCACCCGTGCTTTCTGCTCTCCTGCTATGTGATCCAAGTAAGGTTTGTACTTTGTTCCATGTGTCTTTGTCGATTATCGGTTCATGTGTGTTTTCAACGATAAGCCATTTGTCACGGGGGACAGGACGGTTTATCTTTGTTTTGTAAGAAACGCTTCTGTATTTTCCTTGTACCATATTTCCAATATACATCTCATTTCGGAGTATTTGTGATATGGCGGGATATCTCCAACGTCTACAGCTTTTAGATGTCGTATATTTTTCACCTTTAACTTTTTTATATTCCGAAGGGCAGGGGATATTCTTTTCATTCAACTTGTTTGCAATTTTTGTCATTGAATATCCTTCAAGGTAAAGCTTATATATGAGCTTTACCGTTTTTGCGGCAGAAGGGTCGGGAATCAGTTTTCCTCTCTCATTTTTATCTTTTTCGTAACCATAGAGGGCGAATGAACCAATATGCTTTCCCATTTTCCGTCTGTCTGTAAGTACGCTTTTTATGTTTTCTGACATATCTTCAAGATACCATTCGTTTATAAGTCCGGATATTTGTCTTGCTTTTTTGCTTTTTAAATCATTACTGTCTGCGTTGTCCACAACACTTATAAAGCGTATTCCCCAAAGCGGGAATAATCCGTGTATATATTTCTCTACAAGCTCGATCTCTCGGGTAAAGCGGGATAAAGTCTTGCAAAGCACTATATCAAAACATCTGTTTTCAGCATCCTTTATTAGTCTTTTGAACTGGGGTCTGTTTCTGTCGGCTCCCGCGTAATCCTCATCGCAGTATATATCATATATTTTCCAGCGTCTCTCAGTGCAATAATTTTTCAAAAGATCCTTTTGGTTTGCAATACTTCGTGATTCATCACAGACATTTATTTTATTCTTGTCTTCTTCCGAAAGTCTTACGTAAATTGCGACCTTAATATAAACACCTCCAATAATATGCTTGTAAGGTATTTATATACAAAAATCCCCCGAAGAATTACTTCGGGGGATAGGTGCTTAAATTGTGGCAGCAATTACTGCTTTAATTGTGTGCATTCTGTTTTCAGCTTCCTTGAATACAATTGAGCGGTCACTTTCAAATACCTCGTCTGTGACCTCCATAGAATCGCGGCCAAACTTTTCGCCCATTTCACGGCCTACACCGGTCTTCAGATCGTGATATGCGGGGAGGCAGTGCATAAATACTGCGTTTTCTCCTGCAATTTCCATAAGCTCTTTGTTGACCTGGTAAGGTGAGAGCTCGTTAATACGCTCTTCCCATACTTCAACGGGTTCTCCCATAGATACCCAAACGTCAGTGTAAATAACGTCTGCATTTTTTACTGCTGTAGCAGGATCTGTTTCAAAGCTCAGCGTTGCTCCGGACTCTTTTGCGATCTCGCGGCAATTACTTATAAGCTTTTCATCGGGAAAGTACTTTTTGGGAGCGCAAGCTGTGAAGTTAAGACCCATCTTTGCACATCCTACCATAAGGGAATTACCCATATTATAGCGGGCATCACCCATATAAACAAAATTGATACCCTCAAGGTGACCGAAGTGTTCCTTTATTGTAAGGAAGTCTGCAAGGATCTGTGTGGGATGAAACTCATTTGTAAGTCCGTTCCATACGGGAACCTTTGAATAATGTGCAAGCTCTTCAACGATCTCCTGACCGAATCCACGGTATTCAATACCGTCATAGATCCCTGCAAGCACACGTGCTGTATCTGCAATGCTTTCCTTTTTACCAATTTGAGAAGCGACGGGATCAAGATATGTTGTCATAATACCGAGATCGTGAGCTGCAACCTCAAAGCTACAGCGTGTACGAGTGCTCGTCTTCTCGAAAATGAGTGCAATATTTTTTCCGTGATGCTCGTCGTGACGGATCCCGTTTTTCTTTTTTGCTTTATAATCCGTGGCAAGGTCGATAAGGTATCCGATCTCTTCCGGTGTATAATCTATAAGCTTGAGAAAATCTCTTCCTTTGAGGTTCATTGTTTTGTCCTTTCTTATGCTTTGCAGGCATCTATGATTACGTTAACTGCCTTTTCTAACAGTTCAAGGGGGATGTTCAGCGGAGGAAGGAGTCTGACTTTGTCCTTGGCGGTAATAACAAGAACTCCGTTCTTAATACATTTTTCAACTATCTCGGATGCAGGCTTTTCTGTTTTGATGCCTAGCATAAGTCCAAGCCCGCTGACAGAAACAACACCCTCAGATCCTGAAAGCATTGATCTGATAAGCTCAGATCTTTCTTTTACGCCGTCTAAGAGGTTATCAGTTATCCTTGAGATAATATTTACGGCACCTGCGCAGCATACGGGATTTCCTCCGAATGTTGAGCCGTGGGAACCGTAGGTGAATATATCCTGTACCTTGTCAGAGAGCATAGTAGCACCGATGGGAAGACCACCGCCAAGACCTTTGGCTGTAGTAACAACATCTGGGCTTATACCGTACTGCATATAAGCATAAAGGGATCCGCAACGACCGTTTCCTGTCTGTACCTCATCAACGATCATAAGTGCATCATTTTTGCGACAAAGCTCTTCAATTGCCTTTACAAACTCAAGCTCGAGAGGATTTACACCACCCTCACCCTGAACAATCTCAAACATTACTGCACAGGGAGAGTATACATCAAAAGCTGTTTTAAGAGCCGCTATATCGTTTGCAGGAGTGTGACAAAATCCTTCTGTAAGAGGAAGAAAATCCGTATGGAAGCTATCCTGGCCTGTTGCGGCAAGAGTAGTAAGAGTGCGACCGTGGAAGCTGTTTTCAAGTGTAAGGATCGTTGTTTGCTTTCCATTTTTCTCAGCATACTTTCTTGCAGCCTTTATTGCGCACTCATTTGCTTCGGCTCCGGAATTTGAGAAAAACACCTTTTTCATTCCTGTCTTTGTACAAAGGATTTCTGCAAGAGTACAGCAAGGATCTGTATAATAAAGGTTTGATGTATGCTGGAGCGTTGTAAGCTGTTTTGTAACAGCTGCGGTCCATTCAGGATCGGAATAGCCGAATGTATTTACTGCAATACCGCTTGCAAGATCTATGTATTCCTTGCCGTCTGAATCGACTGCGATGCTTCCTTTTCCGCCTGCGATCTCAAGAGGGAAGCGCTTGTATGTGCCTGCTATATATTTGTTTTCTTTTTCAATTGTTTTCATAGTTGTTTTTAAGAATTTCTCTGTGTTTTGTAAACATTGTTCCGATACCTTCATCGGTAAGGGTTTCAATCAGAATTGAATGCTTGATGCGTCCGTCAATGATAAATACTCTGTGTACTCCCCACTTGATAGCATTTGTGCAGCACTCAACCTTGGGAATCATACCGTCGCTGATAACGCCTTCATTGATAAGCTGATCTGCTTCCTCAAGGCTTATGCGTGAAATAAGAGTTGAGGGGTCATTCTTATCTCGGAGGATTCCGCTGATGTCTGTAAGTGAGATAAGGCTCTCAGCCTGAAGCTCACCTGCAATTCTTGCGGCTGCAGTATCTGCATTAACGTTGTAGGTGTTGCCTTCCTTGTCGCAGGCAACGGTTGAAACGACAGGTATGTAACCGCCGTCAAGAAGCTCTGTGATAGGCTGAACATTGACTTTATCGATCTCTCCAACAAATCCGAGCTCGGGCTTTTTGGGAGAAGCAATAAGCATCTGACCGTCAATACCGGAAAGGCCTACAGCACGTCCGCCCTTTGTGCCGATAAGATTAACAAGATCCTTGTTTACCTTACCTGCCAGCACCATTTGAACTATCTCAACTGTTTCCTTGTCTGTAACGCGGAGACCGTCAAGAAATTTGCTTTCCTTACCTGTTTTCTTAAGCATATCTGTGATCTCAGGACCGCCGCCATGTACGAGAACGACCTTAACACCGATAAGTGAAAGCAGAATGATATCACTCATAACGGAGTTTTTGAGGTCTTCATTGATCATTGCGTTTCCGCCGTATTTGATAACGATGATCTTTCCTGTATATTTCTTGATATAGGGGAGAGCCTGAACCAGAATTTTGGCTCTCTGGGCATTTGTTATATTCAGTTCCATAATTCCTGTTCCTTTTGACTTGCTATGTGCTTAGGTGCGGTAGTCACCGTTGATTTTTACGTAATCATACGTAAGATCACAGCCCCATGCAGTGGCAGTTGCATCACCGTCATTGAGTTCAACAAGGATCTCGATTTCTTTTTCAAGAAGGATTTCCTTGGCGAGCTCCTCAGAGAAGGAAATACCTGCACCGTTTTTACATACGGGAATCTCACCTTTCTGTGATCTGAAGGCTACGTCGATCTTGTTAACGTCTACGTTGCACTTGGCATATCCGATAGCACAAAGGATTCTTCCCCAGTTTGCATCGGCACCGAACATTGCAGCCTTAGTAAGTGATGAACAGATCACGCTCTTTGCGCACTTTTTTGCAGTAACAATGTCTGAAGCTCCGGTAACCTTACATTCAAGAAGCTTAGTTGCACCTTCACCGTCACCTGCAATACACCTGCAAAGATATACGGTAACTGTTTTAAGAGCCTTCATAAAGGTACGGAAATCTTCAGATTCTGTGGTTATCTGTGCGTTTCCAGCAAGGCCGTTGGCCATAACTGCAACCATGTCATTTGTTGAAGTATCACCATCAACACTGACCATATTAAAGGTATCTGCAATGTCTGTAGAAAGAGCCTTCTGGAGCATTTCGGGAGAAATTGCGCAGTCAGTCGTAATAAAAACAAGCATAGTTGCCATGTCAGGATGGATCATTCCGCTACCCTTGGCAATTCCGCCGATCTTACACGTTTTACCGCCAACTTCAAATTCAACTGCAATTTCCTTTACTGCTGTGTCTGTTGTCATAATGCCGTGTGCAGCATCGGTGCTGTTGTTGCCGAGGCTTTCTACGAGGGAAGGGATACCATCGGCAATAGGAGTAATATTAAGAGGCTGTCCGATAACTCCTGTTGAAGCGACAATTATGTCATCAGCCTTTACGGGAAGGCTCTCAGAAAGAAGGTCACACATTTTTTCTGCAATTTCAATACCATTTGCATTGCAGGTGTTTGCATTACCTGAATTGCATATAACAGCCTGAGCAATTCCGTCTTCAAGGTGCTTTTTTGTTACAGTAAGAGGAGCACCCTTAACAAGGTTTGTTGTGTATACTGCTGCTGCACTTGCAGGGCAATCGCTAACTATAAGAGAGAGATCTTTCTTCGTTTTATTTGCACGTATTCCGCAATGAATACCGCTTGCTTTATATCCTTTTGCAGCGCAAACACCGCCGTTAATAATTTTCATATGTTGATCAACCAATCCTTAATTAAAGTTCAAGTCCTGTGGTAATTTCAGTGCCTAAAATGTAATTCAGACACTCCACAGCGGCGCCTGATGCACCCTTGCCGAGATTATCATAAAGTGCTGTGAGAAGAATTCTATCTTCATTTCCGTATACGCACACTTGCATGCTGTCCTTGCCAGAAAGACCGGCACCTGAAAGGAAACCGTTTTCTGAGGAATCTTCAGTATATTGAACAACGGGTCCCGTGTATTTGTTTCTGTATACGTTTCTGATATCCTCAATGCTGAATCCGCTATTAAGCTGAGAAACAAAGAGCGGTACAGTTACACACATACCACTGTAGAAATCTGAAACTATGGGCGAGAATACAGGTGCATTCAAAAGACCGGTAATTGCGCTCATCTCCTTTAAATGCTTGTGTGTTTGACCGAGTCCGTATTGTCTCGGGGCTTTGTATGTTTCTGGAATATTCTCACTTTCATAGTCTGCGATCATTTTCTTGCCGCCGCCACTGTAGCCGGTGATGGAATGGCAAGTGAGAAGAACGTTGACTGATAGAATTCCGGCTTCTATCAAGGGGTATACAAGGGAAATGAAACCGCTTGCATGGCAACCGGGGACCGCAATTCTTTTTGAAAGTTTAAGCTTTGATTCGTGTACATCTGAAAGCTCAGGGAAACCGTAGGTCCAACCTTCAAGAGTTCTGTGGGCAGTTGATGTATCAATAACAACGGTGTTTTCGTTTTCTATCAAAGATACAGATTCTCTTGCAGCGTCATCGGGAAGACAGAGAAAAGCCACATCTGCTTCGTTGAGCGCAGCTTTTCTTGCTGATACGTCCTTGCGCAGAGAATCATCAAGCTTTATAAGAGAAATATCGTCTCGATTTGAGAGGCGTTCATATATTCTGAGTCCGGTTGTGCCGGCGCTTCCGTCAATAAAAACTTTCTTCATAAAATAACCGTCCGTAGGTCGAAAATAGGAATACGGGTATTATAGCACAATGTGTATAAATATGCAATAGTAATTTTGCATTTTTGTATTATATTGAAACAAACGGCAAAGTCACACAAAACATGGTATAAATCGGCTGAAATTTGTAAATAATGACGGAGTTGATTGTGTATAATTAGTAGCAATATTCACTCACGATGAATATATATGCATGTTCTGAGTGTGCATTATCATAGCAGCATCTGCTGCTAAGTCTTCATTGAGATCTGCAAACACATCTCCTTTAACTCCGATATATTCGGCACGGAATGGAACTCCTGATGCAGCCTGCGGATAAATACCTGTTGTATGATCAACGAAATAGGTATCAAATCCGCTCTTTTTTATCTCTTCAACGGAAAGATTCCTTGTAAGCTGATACAGGATAGCCGATATCATTTCCACATGAGATAATTCCTCGACGCCTACGTCCGTCAAAATACCAATGATTCTGCTGTAAGGCATAGAGAACCTCTGACTGAGATAACGTGTTGATGCTGCAAGCTCACCATCTGGACCACCAAGCTGACTGACTATGATCTTGGCATAAGCGGGATTGGGATTTTTGATTTTTACGGGATACTGTAATCTGTTGCTGTATTCAAACATCCTTTAGCACCTCCCATTTTGATATTCTATCTGCCATGCCCATACCATATCCTCTGAGGGATGAGATCTGAAGGCGATATTTCCATATTTTTCATCGTAAAGCGCTACAGCTTCGCAGTATTCGGTATACTTGGAATACATATATTCTTTGGCTTCCGGGCAATCATGGGTATCAAGGTATAGCTTTGTATCATAAACGGCAAGGCCGAGAGAGCTTATTTTTCGAAGTAAAGCTTCTTTTTCTGTGTTTACTTGCATCTGCATGCTTTTGTCTCCTTATTACACGGTGTTGGATAAAAGGGAAGATCCAGTTCTTTAAAAATCGTTCCCTGAGTGAGGGCTGTGTTGGGATCATAAAGATCTTTCCAGCTCTGTACAGGTGAGTACACCATTGCTACGGGAGTATCAGCATCGAGAAATCCGTTATTTGTAACGCAATGAACGTGTCTACCTGCGCCTCTTCTCATGGAATCTCTGTTTACAGTGCACGTTCTGTCACCGTTACTTAAGCTGCCTTTTTGACAATAAGTGTTTTTATAGCAGTCTGTATACGAGCGTGTGCGGTTCCGGTGAACAGCGCAACGGTTTAGTGTGCAGTTGTTTTCGTTGTCCGATCTGTAATTCAATCTGTTTTGTCCTTTCTTTGTATATTCTTTAGGGTGTGACCCTTATCAATATATGATTACAAAAGAAAGAATGACAATAAAAAAGCATTCCCGAAGGAATGCTTTTTTACTATTTAGAAATCATATCCGAGCTTGAGCGCTTTTTTATTCTTTTCAATAAGAGCTGCCTTTGATTCGGGAATTCCCTTAAGAAGGTATGAAAGGAATGTGTCGTAATCAAACATACCTGTAAGCTTCAGAATCTGTCCGAGCACGATAACGTTTGCCATTCCGTCAATTCCGTTTTCAGAAGCGAGAGCAGTTGCAGGAATATAGCATACTTTGATATCGTCTCTCTCACTCTTCTTATTTACAAGAGAGGAGTCAACTATCATAAGACCGTCTGCCTTGACTGTGGGCTCAAACTTATCGTAAGAGGGAAGGTTCATCGCAACGAGAACGTCGGGATTTGAGATAATGGGAGCGCCGATCTCTTCATCAGAAATGATGACAGAGCAATTTGCCGCGCCGCCTCTCATTTCAGGACCGTAGGAGGGAAGCCAGGAAACCTGCTTTCCTTCATACATTGCACTTTTGGCCATTGCCTTACCTGAGAAAAGAATACCCTGTCCGCCGAAACCGGAGAAAAGAATTGATGTAGTCATTATTCTGCCTCCTTTGCGTCAATGTCCTTATATGTACCGAGGGGATACTGAGGCATCATGTTTTCACGGAGCCATTCAAGAGACTTTTCAGGAGACATACCCCAGTTTGTGGGGCAGGTGGAGAGGACTTCAACGATTGAGAAGCCCTTCTTATCTCTCTGATTTTCAAAAGCCTTTTTGATCTGCTTCTTTGCGGCGATGATATTTTTTGGAGTATCAACGGAAACACGTGAAGCAAGAGCTACGCCGTCAAGAGTAGAGAGCATTTCGCAGACTCTGATGGGGTTACCCTGAATTGCCTTGTCTCTGCCGTAGGGAGAGGTTGTTGTGACCTGACCGAGAAGAGTGGTAGGAGCCATCTGACCGCCGGTCATACCGTAAATTGCATTGTTTACAAATATGATGGTGATGTTCTCGC
The DNA here is from genome assembly GCA_017416205.1 of Clostridia bacterium. GTDB lineage: Bacteria > Bacillota > Clostridia > Oscillospirales > CAG-272 > Avispirillum. The sequence continues at coordinate 9,683 of JAFQDC010000069.1, forward strand.
CACGGGTAGCTGCGTGAACGGTTTCAGCAGTACCGATTGCAGCAAGGTCTCCGTCGCCCTGGTATGTAAATACGAAGCTGTCGGGATGAGTTCTCTTGATACCCGTAGCAACTGCAGGAGCACGTCCGTGAGCTGCCTGTACCATATCGCACTCAAAATAGTTGTAAGAGAAAACGGAGCAACCAACGCTTGCTACACCGATAGTCTGACCTTCGATGCCAAGCTCGTCTATAACCTCGGCAACGAGACGGTGAATTATACCGTGAGTACAACCGGGGCAGTAGTGAAGAGGCACGTCTGAAAGTGCGTGGGGTCTGTCAAATACTGTTTTCATTTCAGAAACCTCCTTATGCGTTAATTTCTTCAGCAAGCTTCTTGATATTTTCAAGAACTGCTTCGGGGGTGGGGATCATACCGCCGGTTCTTCCGTAGAAGTGAACGGGAGCTTTGCCGTTTACTGCAAGACGAACGTCATCGATCATCTGTCCCTTGGACATTTCAACGGAAAGGAATACCTTTGCGTTTTCTGCAATTGCCGCAATATTCTTCTTGGGGAAGGGCCAGAGAGTGATAGGACGGATAAGACCTACCTTGATGCCTTCCTCTCTTGCTGCCTTTATTGCAGTTTTGCAGATACGAGCTGTTATACCGAATGAAACGAGAACGATGTCAGCATCCTCACAAAGGTACTCTTCGCATCTTGCCTCGGTTTCTTCAATTACGTCATATCTCTTATATCTTTCATCAACAACATTCTCAAGCACCTGAGGATCGATATAAAGTGAGTTAACGATATTCTTCTTTCTCTCGTTGTTGTGTCCGCAAGCAGCCCAAGGCTTTTCGGGGATATCACGGCGGGGGATAGAGTCGAAATCAACAGGCTCCATCATCTGACCGAGAGCACCGTCAGCAAGAATCATGGCAGGCATCCTGTAAATATCAGCCATATCAAATGCTTCTACTGTAAGCTGAGCCATTTCCTGAACGGAGGAGGGGGCGAGTACGAGAAGTCTCAGGTCGCCGTGACCAACGCCTCTTGTTGCCTGATAGTAGTCCTGCTGGGAGGGCTGTATTCCACCGAGTCCGGGACCGCCGCGCTGAACGTTAACGATAACGCAAGGGAGGTCGCATCCCGCCATGTAGCTGATGCCCTCGCTCTTGAGGGAGATTCCGGGAGAGGATGAAGATGTGATTACTCGGGTTCCTGCCGCTGCTGCACCGAGAGTCATATTGATTGCTGCAACCTCGCTCTCAGCCTGAAGGCAGAGACCGCCAACCTTGGGAAGCTTCTTTGCCATATACTCAGAGAGCTCTGTCTGAGGTGTAATAGGGTAGCCGAAATAATACTTACAGCCACATTCTATAGCTGCCTGAGCAATAGCCTCGGTACCCTTCATAAGTACTTTATTTGACACGGTCTTTCTCCTTTCATACGTCTTTTTCGACTTTGATAACGCAGTCGGGACACATCATTGCACACATTGCGCAAGCTATACATTTTTCCTGCTCTGTAATTACGGCAGGGTGGTATCCCTTTGCATTAAGAGTGTCTTTTGCAAGGGCTATTATTTTTTTAGGGCAGGCTGTTACACACAGTCCGCAGCCCTTACAGGAATCGGTTTTAAAGGTAACTTTGTTCATTGTGTATCTCCTTTTGAACAAGATATATACAAAATCAGAAAATCTGCTTTGTAACGTTTTTCATAGGGAAAAACTTTTCCCCTTCTTTGCTGATGTCACCCACGAGATCGTGATAGTAAGATGTAAACAAGAGTGGAAGACCACACTTTTCGCTTACCTTGTGTGCATAATCAAGGGAATTAATGATATCATCCCTTGTCGTCTCCTGGCCCACTGAGCTGTTATTGACAATTGCAGTACATCTCAAGTGAGAAACTTCTTCAATGATATTCATCAGATCGGCTGCTGCATCAACATCTGAAATAAGAGGCCTGTATTTGCTGATAACGTATATCATTTCATAGCCGCACTCGCGTATCAGATCTGAATACATACCAAGTGCCGCAGCACCGTCATCTCCCCCAACATCAAGAAATGATACTGTTTTAGAGTCCTTGGAGAACAAAGAGTATAATTCAGCAGGAAGACTTGGAATATCTACATTTGTGTTTGCAAACTCAGGTATAATTGTATGTATGCCGGAATCTTCAAGCTGCTTTACAGCATCTGCTGCTCTGAAATACGGATTGACAGTATCAATATCTGCAAGAGCAACCTCGGTAGAGGGAAACATCTTCTTATAAAGGAGGGCAAGATTTACACATACGTTTGTCTTACCGCTTCCGTAGTGACCGCAAACGATCTTGATGCGATTGTCTGTTTTCATGCACAATGCTCCTCCTCAAAATAAGATATCAATCATTATATCACAGCTTATTCTCTAATAACAAGGGGGAGAACGATCTTTTTTTATCTTTTTTTTAGAAAAAACACATAAATATTTTCTAAATTGTTTGAAATAACGTAAATTGTGTGCTATAATTAAAATCGTATAAGTATTTTTATAAGTATGAAGAATTGATCGGGGTGATTTTGTGTTTGAAAAAGGTTGGTTTGAGGATCTGTTCTCAAGCGTTATCCACATAGTTCAATCTATTCAGATCGTTGATATAATAGATATCCTGTCTGTTTCTGTACTTTTATATTTCGGTTATAAATTCATTAGGAACAAAAGAGCCGGTAAGCTTTTTTCCGGAGTACTGCTTTTATTGGTGGCTCTGGTTGTTGGCGAAGTCGCCGGAATGCACGCACTGCAGTTCATTTTTGAGAATTTCTTCCAGGTTGGTGTTATTGCTCTCGTGATACTGTTCCAGCCCGAGCTTCGTTCTGCTCTTGAAAAGATGGGTGGTACTTCCTTGAAGACATTTAAAACTATTGCTGACAGGGATAATGAGAACACGCTTGTTGTTCGAGAAATATCTGCTGCTGCATCTGAAATGGCTTCAACAAAGACCGGTGCATTGATCGTATGCGAAAGATCTACAAAGCTTGGTGAGATTGCTGCTACAGGTACAGTTATTGACGCACAGGTAAACTCGTTTCTTATAAGAAACATATTCTTTAACAAGGCGCCTCTTCATGATGGTGCAACTATAATTTCCGGAGGTCGCCTGTACGCAGCAGGATGTCTTTTGCCCCTTTCTGCACAGAATGACATTAACCGCGATCTCGGTACACGTCACAGAGCTGCGCTTGGTCTTAGTGAGAACAGTGATGCTGTTGTAATCGTTGTTTCAGAAGAAACGGGTGTAATTTCTGTTGCTGTTGATGGAAAGCTTTCGCGTGGCTTTTCAATGGAAACTCTCAGAGCAAAATTGACAGAACTCCTTGTACAAGAGAGTGATAAGGATCAGCTAAAAGCGCTGAAATATGCAAGAAAGAAGAAGAGTAATTCAAAGGACAAGGATAAGGAGGCTGATATTAATGAAAAAGCAAAATAATTTTATCGGCTTCATCAAAAGATTTCACCTACTTCCTAAGCTCGTTTGTTTGCTGTTTGCTTTCATTTTTTGGATATATGTGATGGAGGTTGACAGTCCCGACTATGAAGGAGAGTTTCAGGATATTCCTTTGACTATTGTAGGAACTACTCAGCTCGAAAATGAACAGAATCTTTCAGTATTCAGTGGTCACGATACACTCGTTGATATTAAAGTAAAGGGACAGAAAACTGTAATCTCAAAGTATTCTGTTGACGATATTACTGTCAGAGTGGATGTTTCCGATATAAAAGAAAGCGGAATGTATTCGCTTGAGCTATTTTTTGAGCTTCCTTCTGATGTTTCACTCATCAGTTCTTCTGTATCTGAAGTGAATATGTTTATAGACAAAAGAACAAGTGCAAATATTGACGTGGAAGTGAATCTTCGTTCATACAAGATATCCAGTGCCGAGTATGCTTTGGGTGACATTGTGTGTGATACAGATACTATTATGGTAACAGGTCCTTCATCAATCATAGATGATATTGACCATGCTTTAGTTGATATTGACCTGAAGGATGCTCATCTTACTGAATCACTTTCTACATCAGGTGAAATAGTGCTTAAAAACCAGAACAGCGGCAATATTGACAGTAAATTTGTTAAGCTTTCTAAGACAACTGCACAGGTGCAGATTCCTGTATTCGTTTATAAAGAGATTCCTTTAAGTGTGCAGACAAAGTATGGATTTTATACAGACAAAACTGCTTCAATTACGATTGAGCCGGCTACTGTAAAGGTTAAGGGGGATCCTAACGTACTTGAATCTATTGACACGATCAATATAACTACCCTCAATGAAAAAACAATTAAGGAAAATACTGATTTGATCGTCGATATCAGCCTCCCTTCAGACGTTGTCAGTGTTCAGGGACAACCTGCAACTGCATCGGTGTCTGTTGAGCTTAAGGGCCTTGAGAGAAAAACTTTTTTTGTAAAAAGCAAGAATATTGAAATAATCGGTGCTGACGGTAAAAAAGTACAGATTCTTGATGATAGTCTTGCTGTTACGGTTTTAGGAGAAAAATCAGTTATCAGCGCAATGAAATCCGATGATATCATCGTTACAGCTGATATATCAGATTTTAAGAATACAACCGGTGTAATGTATCCAAATGCAGAGATTTCCTTTGAGGGTATTGACGGTGTTGTATATGAACTTGGTAATTACAATATAAGGGTTCAATATAAATGAAAACACAAATAATCATAGATAATATTCGCACTCCTATAACAGCAGATGATAATGAGATACTGAGTATAGCACGCAGAAAATTACAAAAAAACGGGATCAGTTTTATTGAAGGGTCTCTTCATTTGCATAAGCGTTCTATAGATGCAAGAAAAAAACAGAATATTACTTTTGTGAGCTCAGTAGTTGCCCAGTCGGATGCGGATGTATCTATGATGAAGTCTGAGAGCGGTATTCGTTATCAGCCTGTATCCGAATTGTCAGTTGAAAACGGTAAAGAAAACCTTGACGGTAGACCTTATATAGTTGGGTTTGGACCTGCAGGCATATTTTGTGCGCTGCTTCTTGCTGAACGAGGACTAAGACCTGTTGTCATCGAAAGAGGTGCACCTGTTGACGAGCGCGTCTGCAAGGTGGAAAGCTTTTATAAAACCGGTATTCTTGATACTGAAACCAATATACAGTTTGGCGCAGGCGGAGCAGGTACATTTTCAGACGGAAAGCTTGTTACACGAATTGGGGATCCCAGAAGTGAGTACGTTCTGAAGAAGCTTGTGGAGTTTGGGGCTCCTGAAAATATTCTTTGGGATGCAAAGCCTCATATCGGTACTGACGTTCTAAGAGAAGTTGTTTCACGTGCCCATGATATGATAACGTCACTTGGTGGCGAGATTATTTACAATACAAGAGCAGAACGTATCGGTGACGGCCATTTAACTATCAACGGAGAAATGGTAAAATGCGGATTCGTCGTTCTTTGTCCCGGACATTCCTCACGTGATACCTATGCTGAGCTTATTAAAGATGGATTTTGTGTTGAAGCAAAGCCGTTTTCTATAGGTGTCAGAGTTGAGCATCTTCAGTCTGAGCTTGACCGTTCAATGTTTGGTAATGAAGGCTTGGCTGAGCGCCTCGGTCATGCAGAATATCAGCTGTCGTACAGAAAAGGTGACAGAGGAGTTTATACGTTTTGTATGTGTCCCGGCGGAGAGGTCGTTGCTGCGACTTCCGAAGAGGGCGGCGTAGTTACAAACGGTATGAGCTATCACGCAAGAGACGGTAAGAATGCTAATGCTGCTGTAGCTGTTTCTGTTTTACCTGAAGATTTTAACGGGGATCCTTGTATGGCTATAGAGTTTCAGCGCAAGCTCGAGCGAGAAGCTTTCGTTGCAGGCGGTAGAAATTACTATGCTCCTTGTCAGTCTATAGGAAACTTTTATGACGGTAAAGACGGCGGGTTTGGAAATAAGATAGTTCCAAGCTATATGAATTCAAAAGTAAATGCTGCCGATTTTAACAAGCTACTTCCAAACTTTGCAGTTTCAATGCTTAAGGAGGGTTTTTCCGTATTTGGTAAAAAGATAAAGGGATATGATTCTCCCAATGTTCCTCTTACCGGTATTGAGACGAGAACAAGTGCTCCTGTCAGAATATTAAGAAATGATAAAATGTGCGCTATTGGGCACGATTTGGTTTATCCCTGCGGTGAAGGTGCGGGGTATGCCGGTGGAATTACCAGTGCGGCTGTTGACGGAATAAGAGTAGCGGAGGCAATTCTATCAAGATTCAGACATGATTGACTTATTTCGATTATTTTTTATTTAAGGATTTTAATATAATGTCATTAAGAAAACCAAGAAGATGGCTTGTGAAGGCTTCTCACGAGGAAATAGAGAAGAGTGCACAGGTCGAGAGAATTTCAAAGGAACTGGGGATATGTGCGCCCACAGTTCAATTGCTCTTGAATAGGGGCTGTATCACGGCTGCTGATTGTACTGATTTTCTTGAAAAGAAAACAGAAAAGCTACATGATCCTTTTCTTATGAAGGATATGGAAAAGGCAGCAAAGCATATTCTGGAGGTAGCACGCTCCGGTAAGAGAATAATTGTTTACGGAGATTATGACGTAGACGGTGTAACGTCTGTTTCAATACTTTATATGTATTTGAAATCAATTGGCGCAGACGTGGGATTTTATATACCCTCCCGCCTTGGCGAAGGATACGGTATGTCTCATGCGTCTCTTTGTAAGCTTCACTCTGAAGGTTGTTCAATGATTATAACAGTTGATACAGGTATAACAGCAACAGAGGAAGCAAAGCTTATAAAAGAACTTGGTATGGAGCTAATTATAACAGACCATCATGAGTGTTATGCTAACGTACCGGAGGCATATGCTGTCGTCAATCCCAAACAGCCCGAGTGTTCTTATCCTTTTAAAGAGCTTGCGGGAGTTGGCGTTGTGTTTAAACTTTTGACGGCGATGGAAATTGTAAACCGATCAGATCTTACTTCTATTGAAGCAGTGAGAAGTGTTGCAGAGTCGTATATCGATCTGGTTGCAATAGGTACTGTGGCAGACGTAATGCCCCTTAGGGACGAGAACAGATTAATTGTATCTAAGGGATTGGGAATGGTTGAGAATAATCCAAGAGTATCACTGGAGGCGTTGCTTGATGCTTCTGCAGGAGATGGTAAATCTTCACACAAACACAAAATCACATCCGGATATATAGGCTATACTATTGCTCCCAGGGTAAACGCGGCGGGAAGAATTCGTTCAGCTTCAATTGCGGTTGAGCTGTTTTTGTCTGAGGATACTGCTCGAGCGCGTATGCTTGCTGATGAGCTTTGTGAGATAAATAAAGAGCGTCAGATAGAAGAGAATAAAATAATCGAGCAAGCTTTTTCAAAGATCAACGAAGAGCATGATTTTGCCCACGATCCTGTAATTGTACTTGCAGATGAATCGTGGCATCACGGAATTATAGGAATTGTTGCGTCAAAGATCACAGAGAAGTACTCCCGTCCTTGTATACTGATATCTTTTGATGACGTTGGTGATGGTAGTGGTGAGCTTTCCGATAACGATTCCGATGTTGGTAAGGGAAGCGGCAGAAGCATCAAGGGAATGAATCTTGTAGATGCTCTTACCCATTGCAGTGATCTGCTTTTGAAGTACGGCGGTCATGAGCTTGCCGCAGGTCTTTCCATAGAACGTGGAAAGCTTGAGGATTTCAAACAGCGTATTAATGATTTTGCACGTGGATGCTTTGATTCCGAGCAGCCCGTAGCAGCTCTTGAGGCTGAGTGTGAGCTTTATTCACATGATATCACAATGAATCAGGCCATTGAGCTATATGGTCTTGAACCTTATGGTGTTTCCAATCCCGTACCTGTATTTGTAATGTATGGAATGAAGGTATCACATGTTTCTTCTGTAGGAGGGGGAAAGCATACTAAGCTTACTCTTTCTAAGGACAATCTTGTGGTTACTGCAATGTATTTCAGATATAGTCCTGCTGAAATCGATGTGTACGAAAACGATGTTATTGATGTTATGTTCAATCTTGACATTAACGAATATCAGAATATGAAAAGCTTACAGTACATTGTGAAAGATATACGTCTTTCAAAGGATCAGGCTGAGTTTGAGAATAATGAAAGAGCGCTCTATCAGCGGATAAATGAAGGAGTATTTGATCCTGCAGAATTTACCGCAGAAGAGGTAGAAAGTATTATTCCTCAGCGCTCAGATTTTGCTGTCATATATAACCTTTTGAAAAAAGAGCTTAGACTCGACCACGATACTTTCAGTATCAGGGCTCTTTGTAAGCTTCTTTCAAGCAACGGCGTGCCAAACAGATATGTAAAAGTGAAGTACATAATTCGCGTATTCCAGGAGATGAATATTCTTGGTGTTGACGAGATCGATCAGAATGCTGAAATATATAGGTTCAAGTACATATATGTAAAGAATAAGGCTGACCTTGACAAATCTAATATTTTAAGAAAACTAAAATCTTCTTTCATCGTAAGATAAGGATAATTATAAAAACGGTGATCATATGCTGAACTATAGTGAAAATGATGTAAGACTTGAACAGATTAAAAGCCTCCTTGGGATGCTTAATTCAAGCGGAAAAAAATTTGATATTGAAAAGATTAAGAATGCGTACCTTTATGCGTGTGATATGCATGAGGGGCAGTTCAGAAACAGCGGAGAACCGTATATAGTTCATCCGATTTCTGTTGCGGAAATCGTTGCTGCTCTTGGACTTGATACGGATTCTATTTGTGCGGCCTTTCTTCATGACACTGTAGAAGACTGTTCTGAAAAAACAAATCTTGAGATCATTGCCAAGTATTTTGGCAATGATGTTGCAATGCTTGTGGACGGACTTACAAAGCTCGTTGATATGAATATCGAGGATAAGGAAGAGGCTCAGATGGAGAACATCCGTCGTATGCTTCTTGCAATGTCAAAGGATATTCGCGTTATATTCGTAAAGCTTTGTGACAGACTCCATAATATGCGTACACTGGATGCAAAGCCTGAGCATAAGAGAAGAACAACTGCACTTGAAACAATGCACGTATATGCTCCTCTTGCTCATCGTCTCGGTATCCAGCGTATCAAGCAGGAGCTTGAGAATCTTGCTCTTCTTTACCTTGACCCTATCGGTTATGCAGAGGTAACCAATCATATTGAGGAAAAGTACGGCCAGAACCGTGATTTCATTACCAATGTAAGAAAGAGCGTTTCCGATGAACTTGAAAAGTATAATCTTAAGTTTACCCTTGAGGGACGCGTAAAGACGGTTTACAGCATTTACCGTAAGATGTATAATCAGTCAAAGGAATTTGACGAGATCTATGACTTCTATGCTCTCAGAATTATTGTTGAAACTGAGCTTGAGTGTTATACTGCTCTTGGTATCATTCACGAAATGTATAAGAGTATGCCGGGAAGATTTAAGGATTACATTTCCACACCTAAGCCCAATATGTATCAGTCTCTGCATACGACTGTAATCGGTCGTGCCGGTATTCCTTTTGAGGTACAGATAAGAACCCGTGAGATGCACCATATCGCTGAATACGGTATCGCAGCTCACTGGAAATATAAGTCAGGCGCACAAAGTAAGGAAGAGATCGATAATAAGCTTGAATGGATATCAAGACTCATTGACTCTGAGAACGAGAACCTTGCACCTGATGACTTTATGCATGCTCTGAAAATTGATATTTTCCATGATGAGACCTTTGTGTTTACACCTAAGGGTGACGTTATTGCACTTCCTCAGGGCTCAACACTCATTGACTTTGCTTATGCTATTCACTCTCAGATCGGTAACAGGATGATCGGAGCGAAGATCAACGGAATGATCGCGCCTATTGACCGCTGTCCTCAGAACGGAGAGATCGTTGAGATCATTACGTCTTCATCCTCTAAGGGCCCCAGCCGTGATTGGCTCAAGATAGTTAAGACAGGTGAAGCGCGCAGTAAGATCAGACAGTGGTTCAAGAAGGAAAAGAGAAGTGAGAATATCCTTATCGGTCGTGCTGATATTGACAAAGAGATCGCTCGTATATCAAAGAACACGACTGAATCTACTCGAACCGAAATAATTGCTGCAGTAGCCAAGCGTGTTGGAATGCAGGAGGCAGATGATCTCTGCAATGCTGTCGGCTATGGCGGTATGCCAATTTCAAAAATTCTTCCAAAGCTTCGTGATGAGGTTGAAAAGGTCGTCAAGCCTGAAGAGGAAGCGCCTAAGGTCATAGAAGCAGAGGAAGTAAAGACAGTAACCGCGCCTTCAAACGGTAAATCCGGCGGTATTATTATTGACGGTGAACGCGGTTGTGCATTTAAATTTGCTAAATGCTGTAATCCCTTGCCTGGAGATCCTATTATCGGATTTATTACCAAGGGATACGGTGTGTCTATTCATAAACGTGATTGTCCCAATGTTGCAAGTGGAATGAAGAGTGAGGAATTCTTCCATCGCTGGATCAGAGCAGAATGGGATCTTACTGAGGTCAAGCAGAATAATACAGGTATTTATGAGGCTGTTACTCAGATATTTGCAGATAATGATATAACGGTAATTGCAGGTATTACTGCAGCCCTTGCTGATATGAGAGTATCAATCCTACAGATCAATACAAGAAAGCAAAGTGAAGACCATATTGTTGTAACTCTTAAGTTCACCTGTAAGGATATCGGTCACTTTAATTCTGTTGTTTCTAGACTTAAAAACGTACCTCATGTAAATAACGTAATCAGAGGATTCAATTAACAATGATAGCAGTTTTACAAAGAATTAAATCCGCATCGGTAATAGCAGACGGAGAGCCTTTTTCATCCTGTGAAAGAGGCTTTCTGGTGTTGCTGGGAGTTTCTTTTGAAGATGACGAACAGGATGCGAGATTGCTTGCGGATAAAATATCAAAGCTCAGAGTTTTTACCGACAGTGAAGATAAAATGAATCTTTCGGTAAATGATATTGGCGGCAGTGTTATGGTGGTTCCAAATTTTACTCTACTTGCAGGGTACAAAAAAGGTAATCGCCCTGATTTTATCAGAAGTGCAAAGCCTGACCGAGCAAATGAGTTGTTTGAGTATTTTTGCAATTATATAGAAGGACTTGTTCCTAACCTTGCCAAAGGAAAATTCCAGTCTGATATGGAAGTGTCTCTTATAAATGACGGTCCCGTTACAATTTCAATGGACAGCAGAGTTCTGAGGGGAACAAGAGAATTATGACGCTTTATACTGAAGGCGATATCAGCAGATATTACGCAGAGACCCTTGTTTTGCTGTTCTTTCCGGGATCAAAGTTTCCCACCGACGGTTCGGGTGGGGAGCCTTATATCCATATGTCTGTCCTTGAGGACGATGGACGTGTTGGTGGAAGAGTATCTATAAAGGCAGAGGGCAGAGAGGTTACCAAGGAATATTATCCTAAATGCGGTACCTGTGAGAGAGTTGGAATTGATATGTGCAAGAAGCTTGGTGCCGGCGGTGCTATGCTTCTTTGCGGAAAAGAATTCTGTAATACCACTCCGCCTTGGGGAATGATAACAGGTGTTCGACCTGCAAAGCTTGTTCTTGATATGTACGGCAAAGGCTTGGATGAGAGCAGCGCTTTCGACAGGTTGGTTGAGGATTTTTTGTGTACTCCCGAAAAAGCATCTCTTGCTGTTATGACGGCGAATACCGAGAATAGATTTATTAACGCTAAACGTCGTCGAGAGTGTAGCGTTTATATTGCAATCCCATTCTGTCCCACAAGATGTGCGTATTGCTCTTTCGTTTCTTATTCCTCGCCAAAGCTTCTCGGTCTTATACCTGAATATTTAAAGAGGCTGAGCATTGATATAAAGAATACGTTTAGTATTATTAAAGAGCTTAATCTTCGCGTTGCAACAGTTTATATAGGCGGCGGCACACCAACTACCCTCGATGAGATCCAGCTTGAATATCTTATGACGTCCATATGTGTTAATATTGAGCCTTCTCAGCTTGATGAATTTACTGTTGAAGCGGGAAGACCTGATACTATAAATCTTGAAAAGATGAAGATTCTTAAAAAGTACGGTGTTACAAGAGTAAGTGTCAATGCCCAGACCATGAATGATGACATTTTACGGTCTATCGGCAGAAAACACACATCCCGAGAGTTCATTTCTGCATATAATGATGCTGTAGAAAGCGGTATTCGGGATATTAACGTTGATCTTATTGCAGGACTTCCCCGTGAAAGCTATGTGAGCTTCTCCGATTCTGTACAAAGAATAGTAGGTCTTGCTCCTACTAATGTTACTGTACATACATTTTATGTAAAGAGAGCAGCTGATCTTAAAAATAATTCAGATATTTACCGTATCGAGGACGACAATACTGTAAAAGCAGTAGATGCTGCTCAGCGTGCTATCTTAGATGCGGGTTATAAGCCTTATTATATGTATAAGCAAAAGAACACAGCAGCTAATCTGGAAAATGCAGGGTACTCCTTTGAAGGACATGAATGTCTCTATAATATTTTTATGATGGAAGAGGTACATACTGTATTTGGCGCCGGTGCTTCTGCTATGACTAAGCTTGTGTCACCGGATACCCGCAATATGAAGATCAAAAGACTTTGTGAAACAAAGTATCCATATGAGTACCTTGATAGCGAAAAGGGAAGTGCTCTCAAACGATATGAAGAACTGAGAGCGGCTACTCTTGAATTTTATGATAAGTATTTTTAATAATGAAAATTGAAATTTTGAATTATTCAGACAAAAAAGCGGCACAAGAGTTTGTTGGTTTTTGTGAGTGTAGGTTTAACAACAAGCTGACTTTTGTGTGTCAAAAAATAGCCGAGAACGACAGTATTCGTGCTATTACCCTGGCAGGTCCTACATGCTCCGGCAAGACTACGGCGGCGTCGCGGATAACTGATGAGCTTGAAAAGCTCGGTAAAAAAGCAAGACTGATTTCAATTGACGATTTTTATCGCCCCAAATCAGAGCTGGAAAGGCTTGGAATCACTGACGTTGAAGGTGCTTGTGCCATAGATACCGATCTTTTTTCTTCCGTTGCAAGTGATCTTGCAGGATTCAGAGAAACGAGTATTCCTACCTATGATTTTGTGACAAAAACAAGACCTTATCTTACGCCTTATACTCCTGATGATAATGATATTTACATTTTTGAAGGTATACAGGCGGTATATCCCGAAATACTTTCATGTCTTACGGATTTTAATTCCGTAAGTGTATTCATTAATGTAGGTGAAGATCTTTTTGTCAACGGTATAGCTTTTGATAAAAATGAATTGAGGCTTATACGAAGAATCGTCAGAGATTATCACCACCGTAATGCAGATGTTGCATATACTATGGGTCTTTGGGAAAACGTCCGTCTTAACGAAGAAAACAACATTTTTCCACATTCTGAGAGTTCTGATTTTAAGATAAATTCGATGATCCCATACGAGGTGTTTATCCTTGGTCAGGATTTTCTTATGCTTACGGAAGGATATACAAGCGATAAGCCTTTTTATAAGTTGATTGTAGAAATCAGAAACAAGCTTTTATCAATTTCCGACCATTGCTTTGAGCTTTCAATGATACCATATAATTCACTTCTCAGAGAGTTTATTGCATAAAAGAGATCGAAAGGATGATCTGAAAGATGAAAACAAAAAATAACGTTAAGCTCTTCTTTTCGGGAGTTCTTGTATTAACAATCACCAACCTTCTTGTAAAGGTTATAGGTCTTATGTTTAAGATACCTATGAATCATATCGTTGGTGATGAGGGAATGGGTTACTATAATTCTGCCTATACCTTTTATACCTATCTTTACATGGTATCCACAGCAGGACTTCCTACTGCTATATCTATAATGATTTCAGATAGCAGAGCCAACAGACAGATAAAGCAGGTTAAACGAATATATCATATTGCTATGCTTTTGTTCATTGTCATCGGTATTGTTTCTACCATGATAATGTTCTTTGGGGCCGGCATTATGTCAACTGCAATCGGCGCTGAGCCTACCAAGTATTCAATAATGGCTATAGCGCCCACGCTTCTTTTTATCTGCATTTCCAGTGCGCTCAGAGGTTATTTCCAGGGTTATCAGCAGATGATCCCCACTGCTATATCGCAGTTTCTTGAGGCTGCATGTAAGCTTGGAATAGGTGTTGCCTTCGCTCTCTACGCAATCAATCAGGGATTTGAGATCTATATAGTTGCGGCATATGCAACGGTTGGACTTACGTCAGGTGCACTTCTCAGTATGATGGTAATGGTAGTATCTAAGCTTTTCTTTAAAGAAAAGCAGTATGATGCTCAGTTTATTGGTGAGCTTGGGGAAAACGATGAAGTAACTCCTGTTGGAGCACTTCTTAAAAAGCTTATTCTTATTGCTCTCCCCATAACAATAAGTGCGTCTGTAATGAGTCTTACAAACCTTATTGATGCAGCTATCGTTCAGAGACTTCTTCAGACAACAGGCCTTTCTCAGGTTGCGGCAACTGAGCTTTACGGTAACTATACGTCACTTGCAGTCCCCATGTTCAATTTGCCCCCCGTGCTTATATATCCCATATCTTATTCTATTGTCCCTCTTCTTGCAGCTGCGAGAAAGCAGGGTGATAGTGAGCGTTGCCGAGTAGTCAGCGAGTCATCAATGAAGGTCGCAATGATCGTTGGAATACCCTGCGGCCTCGGACTTGCGGCCCTTTCAGAGCCCATACTTAATCTTTTCTATAAGCAGAGCTCCGTTCAGCTTGCAGCACCTCTCCTTACACTTCTTGCACCTTCAACGGCGTTCATTTGCATCCTTTCAGTTTCTAATGCTATCCTCCAGTCGGCAGGATTTGAGAGAAAGCCTCTCATTTCAATGCTTGCTGGCGCATGTGTTAAGATAATAACTAACTTTTTCCTGATCCAGTTTATAGGCATGAAGGGAACACCTATATCAACGTTCCTTTGCTATCTTACAGTAACCATTCTTAATCTTTACTTTATCCGCAAGCACGTTGGTGTTATGCCAAAGCTTTCAGGACTTTTCGGAAAACCTCTTGTTTCGGGAATTGCGTGTGCCGTAGCCGCATATTTTTCATTTGATTTGATTTCTACAGTTATCTCTCCGAAGATCGCGGTTGTTGCGGCAATAGCTGTTGCTGCCGTTGTGTATGTGGTTCTTTTGTTCCTTGTAAGAGGTATTTCAGGTGATGAGATCAAGTTACTTCCTAAGGGTGCTAAGATCTATTCTATTCTCAATAAATTAAGGCTTGTTAAATAAGGTGAAGAAATTGAAAACCAAATCGGAATTATTAAAAGAAAATAAGCATGATTTCAACTCCCTTGTCAGCGTTATGGCAGCTCTCAGAAGTGAGGGAGGTTGTCCCTGGGATATCGAACAAACTCATTCTTCTGTTCGCAAATGCTTGATAGAAGAGACGTACGAGGTTATCGAAGCTATAGACAAGCATGATCCGGCCCTGCTCAGGGAAGAATTAGGTGATCTGATGTTTCAAGTGGTCTTTCATGCCCGTATTGAGGACGAAGAGGGAAGATTCAATATTGATGACGTTGTTCATGATATTACACATAAAATGATAACACGTCATCCCCACGTGTTTGCTGAAACTGTTGTCAGCGACAGTGATGAGGTAATCGTTAATTGGGATAATATCAAAAGAGAAGAGAAGAGTCTCGATTCTCCTGTTGATATATTGAAAAGAGTTCCTCCTTATATGCCTGCACTGTTGAGAGCAGAAAAGGTGCAAGGAAAAGCCTTGAAAAAGTTCAATTACGGAATCGCGACACCGGATAAAGCAATTTGCACTATAGAGAATGCTGTTAAGAATGGACTTGATCGTGATAGTATAGGTGATCTTCTTATGGGCTTAACTGCGTACGCGGAAATGCAGGAGCTTGACCTTGAAGAAATACTTACAAACAGAATTAATGCCTTTATTGAAGGTGTTGAAAACAAATCCTGATGACAAATTGTCAAATATCCATCATAATGTTTATGAAGCGCGATCTTTGATATAATTTGCACATAAATATTCCGAAAAACTATTGCCAAAATGGAAAAATAGTGATATACTATGCAAGGAAAAGCCTTGAACGGGCAATAAATGTTAATTTGTTTTCAGAAAGGAAATATGATTATGAACAAGACACAGCTTATCGAAGTTGTTGCAGCCAAGACAGGCCTCAAGAAGAAGGACGCTGATGCAGCAGTAGTAGCAGTATTCGGTGCAATTGAGGAGGCTCTCGCGGCAGGTGAGAAGGTTCAGCTTATCGGTTTCGGTACTTTCGAGGTTAAGGAAAGAGCTGAGCGTATCGGACGTAACCCTGCTACAGGCGCTGAGATCAAGATTGCAGCTTGCAAGTACCCTGCATTCTCCGCAGGCGCAAAGCTCAAGGATAAGGTTAACTAAGATATATTTTAACAGCTCCGATATATATCGGAGCTGTTTGCCTATTTTGTTATGAGACTGGATAAATATTTAAAGGTATCAAGAATAATTAAGAGAAGAACCGTTGCTAACGATGCATGTGATAATGCACACGTAGAGGTTAACGGCAAGGTTTGTAAAGCTTCTTACGACGTGAAGCTTGGTGACGTTATTTCTGTAACGTTCGGTGAAAAGACGCTTAAATTTAAAGTGGTCGATATAAAGGAGCATACTGCCAAAGCTGATGCTTCTTCAATGTATGAGATCATTAACGACTAAGTCATAAGATTTTGATTTGTGCATATCATATATTACCATAATTGAGAGGTAGTGTTTATGAGTGCATCGGGTGAACATAATATTAATCTTTATAACAGAAAAGAGCTTTTTCTTTCCGGCATCGCTGACGTCTGCGAGTTCACTGAGAATACAGTTGAAATGACATTGGATGAAGGATATTTGGGCATCGACGGTGAATGCCTGAGGATAGATAAGTTTGACTCTGAAACAGGGAATATTAGAATATTAGGCAATATTTGTGCAATTACTTATTACAATAAAGGTCTGTCACAGAAAAAAACCAAAAAGAAGAAGACCTGATGCAATTTATAGTAATATCCCATCAGCTATATGAAGTCCTTGTTGGTGTATTGATTGGTGCGGCACTTGGATTTGTGTACGATTTTTGTCGTTTTATAAGATCCTTTTTCATAAACGAACGAATTGTACTGCTTTTTCAGAATATTACGGATATACTTTTTTGTGCGTTTTCCGGAGCAGTGTATTGCGTGTTTATATACCATGCTTCCAATGGAAGATTTCGGTGGTTTACATTATTTGCCGTCATCTTCGGATTCGTTATGTATAGTATAGGCCCTTCAAAGCTGATCTGCCCTCTGTTACAAAAGATTGCAGATATAATTTCTGCATTGTTTAAATTTGTATTTTTTCCTTTCAGAATTCTATTGAAGCTTCTCTGCAAGTTGTGTTATAATCTGATCAGCTATATAAAATACAGAAAGCTAAAGAAATTAACGGATAATTTAAAATTACAGCTTTGCATCTATGTAAAGCTTACAGATAATGAGGATTTGTATGAAATCGATAGTAACTAAAATCGCTGTTTTTGCCTTTGCGGTATTTGCGGTCATAGTTCTTGTCAGTACACGTTTTCAGATCAATGAAAAGCGTGCTGAAATTGAAATGAAGCAAGAAGAAAATGACAAGCTCAGAGACGAAAAGGAAGCGCTTGAAAATGAGCTTGCCGAAATCGGTGATGAGGATCATATTGTTGACATAGCTAAGGAAAAGCTTAATCTCAGACTTCCCGAGGAGATTATTTTTTATAATGATCTTTATAACTAAAGCATATGTGTAAATATACAATTATAGATGGCCGGCAAGTTAGATGCTTTTCGCATAATGAAATAGTTGAAGCTGTGAAGGATTTGTTTATTAGCGCTAACAGTATCCTTCCCAAATGCGTTAATTATGATATATGCTCTGCAATTGACAGTGAAACTGATCCTCTTGCAAAGCAGGTGCTTCATACTATTGCTGAAAATGCCAAGGCTGCCATTGATATGAACGTTCCTGTATGCCAGGACACGGGTATGGCTGTTGTTTTTATCGAAATTGGTAGTGGGATCTATCTTAACTGTGAGCTTGAAAGCGCTGTGAATGAAGGCGTTTCAAGAGCATATACAGAAGGATATCTCAGAAAGTCTATCGTTAAAGACCCTCTTTATAAAAGAGTAAATACAAATGATAATACACCGGCCAAAATCAACCTGACTATATCATCTGCTCCTGAATTGTATGGAAAAATAAAAATCACGGCGGCACCCAAGGGATTTGGTAGTGAGAATATGAGTAAGCTGAAAATGTTTACGCCTTCAGCAACTGAGGATGAAGTGGTTGAGTTTGTAGTCGATTCAGTAAAGACGGCAGGATCCAATCCTTGTCCTCCTATATATGTTGGAGTGGGTATTGGTTCTGACTTTGAGGGAGTGGCTCTTCTTGCAAAAAAGGCACTTCTCAGAGAGACACCTTCACTTGATGTGAATTATAAAAGGCTTGAAGAAAGACTGCTATCTGAAATAAATGCTCTCGGTATAGGTCCTCAGGGATTTGGTGGTGATACCACAGCTTTAGGGGTTTACATAGAGACAGCACCAACCCATATAGCAGGACTTCCCGTGGCAGTAAATATAAATTGCCACGTAGCCAGACACAAAACAATAGTGCTTGATTAAAAGACAGGGAAACCTGTCTTTTTTGTTCAAATAATATTTTCCTATTTACATAATTGCATTTTTGTGATATTATTAACATGTATTTTTATATGCTTCGGAGACAAACATGAATAAGTATCAAAATACATACTGTAACCCAATTCCTCTTCCGGATTATCCTATCGGAAGAGTTGGTCTTGACGATGAGTATAACTGGAGAGAAACCGCTGACCCTTCGGTGCTTTATGAAAACGGTATATGGTATCTGTATTCTTCCTGTGGAATGGTTTATTGGACTGAGGATTTCGTAACCTGGAAGCATCAGAGAATGGAGCCCTATGATTGCGGATATGCACCTACAATAGTAAAGCATAACGGAAAATATCTGCTTTGTTCAAGCCTTTCCGATCTTTTTGTTGCTACTGATCCTCTTGGACCTTTCAAGTCAATAGGCGAATTTAAGCTTCCAAGCGGTGATAAGCTTACAAGATGCTATGACCCTATGGTGTTTTCAGATGATGACGGAAGGCTGTATCTTTACTACACAACGGGTATGCCTGTAATTATGGGAGTTGAGTTGGATTCTTTGAATCCTACACAGCTTCTTTCTGAGCCTGCTCTTATGTTCAAATTTGATCCAGATCATATTTGGGAACGAACAGGTGAGTATAACGAGGACGGCAGCTCCTGTGCAATGGAAGGTCCTTGGTTATTTAAAAAGAATGACGTATATTACCTGACTTATGGCGCGCCTGCTACGGAGTATTCTTCATATGCTATCGGTTCATACAAGAGCTCTTCTGCACTTGGCCCCTGGGAGTATATGAAGACCAGTCCTTTTCTTGAGAAGCGAGACGGTGTTGTCAGAGGCCCCGGACACGGATGTATAGTTGAGGGTCCCAATGATACGCTTTGGGCATTCTATACAACTACTATCTGTTATGCCCATGCAATGGAGCGAAGAATCGGATTTGACCCTGTTTATATAAACGATGATGGTGATATATGCTGTAAAGCAGTAACGGAAACACCCCAATGGGCGCCCGGATGTGTAACCGATCCTGTAAATGATGGTGATACAGGTCTTATATGCGTTTCAGGAAGAAGAAGAGCATATGCTTCAAGCGAAGCACCCGGAAGAAGCGCACTTTATTCTACTGACGAGGACCTTATGTCATGGTGGGAGCCTGCTGACGGTGATGCAACACCTACGCTCACAATTCCTCTTGCTTACTGGGGCATCAATTGCTGTGCAGTCAGAATAATCTGGAGAGACGTTGGTCTTTCACTTGCTCACAATGCCCTTCCGGGACCAATCAAGTATAAGCTTGAATTACGGGATACCGAGGAAAGTCAGGATTGGATCTGTGTTCTTGACCGTACTGACTCTACAGAGGATCTGATAATTGATTACCGTACGTTTGATACGTTTCGTGCAAATGAGGTAAGACTTACAATTACTGATGCTCCAGCAGGTATAAAGCCCGGTGTTATGAATATATCTGTATTCGGATATTGGTCAAAAAAAGGAGAATGATCCTTGAAATATGTAAAGAAAACTTATTACAACCCTTTTCGGCTGCTTGAGCCTCAAGGAGAAAGAAAATGATTAATATTGATATAAAAAAAACATACTGTAACCCAATCCCTCTTCCTGATTATCCCCTTGGTAGAAACTGCTTTAATTTCGGTTGGAAGCATAGAGCGGATTTTCGTGAAACTGCAGATCCTACGGTGATCTACGAGGATGGTAAGTGGTATCTTTATCCTTCCTGCGGTATGGTGTATTGGACTGAGGATTTTACAACGTGGAATCATGTACATATGGAACCATATGACTGCGGATATGCACCCACTGTTGTTAAGCATAAAGGTAAATTCTATTTGACTGCCTGCAGCGCCCCACTTTATGTTGCTGATTCTCCCCTTGGTCCCTTTGTAAACATTGGAAATTTTGTTCGTCCTAACGGAGATGTATATCTGTGCGATGACCCTATGCTTTATTCAGATGATGACGAGAGACTTTATCTTTACAGCGGATGCGGAGGCGGAATTAAGGGTGTTGAGCTTAATGCCGATGATCCTGTAAAGCTTCTGACAGATCCTGTTGTAATGTTTGATATGGATACAGAGAATCATGTGTGGGAAAGAATGGGTGACTGGAATCAGGATGGTTCGTACAGCTGGGTAGAAGGCGCGTGGATGTACAAAAGAAACGGTACATACTATCTTATATACTCAGGCCCCGGAACAGAATGGGTGACGTATGCAATGGGGGCTTATAAGAGCACATCACCTATGGGTCCGTGGGAATATATGAAGACAAGTCCTTTCCTAATGAATCGCTACGGCCTTGTACGTGCTCCCGGTCACGGAAGCGTGGTAGAGGGGCCAAATGACACTTTGTGGGTATTCTATACCTGCCTTGTAGGCTACGGCGGAAACTTTGAAAGAAGATGTGGATTTGATCCGATCGGGTTTGATGATGACGGAGATATTATTCCTCTCAAATCAACTGAGATCCCTCAGTGGGTTCCCGGATATAAGGCAGATCCTCATCTCGGAAATGATGCAGGGCTTGTTCCTCTTACTCAGAATATGGGCCCAGCTGTTGAGTCTTCAATGGCTCCCGGACGTGACGGCATCTATGCTTGTGATGACAGTATGCTTACATGGTGGCAGCCTGCCTCAGACGATCCAGATCCTACACTCACAGTTCGTATGTCTGAAGAGGGGCTTAATATTTACTCAATGAGAATTATGTGGAGAGACGTAGGTATGGATTTCAAAAAGGGAATCATGCCCGGTGCTTTCCAGTATAAGGTTGAAGCGCTTTCAATGGATGATGAATGGGTATGTGTTCTTGATAAGTCTGACAACACGGTTGATATGCTTATTGATTATCTTCCCGTCACTCAGATGAGAGCTAAGGCTGTTCGTCTGCGTATTTGCGGCCATCCAGAGAACATTGAACCCGGAGTTATCAATTTTACTGTTTTTGGTAATTGGACTCCTTTGAATTAAGATAATAAGAGGTGAAATACGTTGGCATACACCTTTAAGGGCGGAACTCGCCCCGATGATCATAAATATACGGCTAAATCTCCGATATCCAGGATCAAAGATCCCGATACCGTATCTATCGCTCTTTCTCAGCACATTGGAGTTATGTGCAAGCCTACAGTATCTGTTGGAGATACTGTAATGGTAGGGCAGATGATCGGAGATATAGCTGGCGGTCTTGGCTGTCCCGTACACTCAAGCGTATCGGGAAAGGTTATAAGGATCGAAGAGGTTACTACTGCAACAGGTGGAGCATCCTTCAATGTTGTTATTGAAAATGACCATCAGAATAGTCTGGCACCTACTGTTCGTCCGTTCGGCAAAAAGCTTTCAGAAGCAACCTTTGACGAGATATTGGCAGTTATACGTAACGCCGGCATCACAGGCCTAGGCGGTACTTCATTTCCAACCTATGCAAAGGTTGCGGCAGCAAAGGGAAGAGTTGATACACTGATAGTAAATTGCTGTGAGGGAGAACCTTTCCAAACTTCAACATGCAGATTGGTTCTTGAAAATTTTCCTGCTGTCCTTGGTGGTACTAAAATACTTATGAGAGCTCTGGGGCTTAGAGGAGCGCTGGTAGCAATTGAACGCACAAGACGGCTTGAAATTAAAGTTATTAAGGAAAATATCGACAACAATGACCTCATTTCATTGCATAAAGTATCTTCAAAATATCCTTCCGGTAGTGAAAAGCATCTTGTATATTCTTTGACAGGTCAAGAGATTCCTGAAGGAAAAACACCTATAGATTTGGGTTGTATTGTCTTTAATGCCGAAACCTGCGTTGCAATTTTTGATGCTTTTTCAAAAGGAATTCCTATGATCAGAAAAGTAGTGACCGTTGACGGTGACTGCATTTCTGAGCCACAGAATCTTTTGGTACCCATTGGTACTGCCGCATCATTCGTTATTGAACAGTGCGGAGGACTTTCCGGCAATGTTAAGAAGTTGATCTTTGGTGGCCCTATGATGGGACAGGCTCAATGGGATGTTGAAGCGCCTATTACAAAAGGTACATCTTCAATACTTTGCTTTAGTGATTATTTTGATAAAGAATCTAAGCTTGAACCTGTATGTATCCGATGTGGTCGATGTGTTGATGCTTGCCCGATGAAGCTCCTTCCATTAGATATTGCTGCATATGTATCTTGTGGTAATATTGATAAAGCTCAGATGCTTGGTGCTTCTTCCTGTATAGAATGTGGTATATGTACTCACGTTTGTCCGGGAGGACTCCCCGTAACTCAGCTGGTAAGCCGTGCAAAGACCGAGATTATAATGAAAAGGAGGAGCTCCGTTTCTGATAAATAACGGAAAATTTATGAAAACTACTGAAGAAACCGTAAAAATATCAAAAAATAAGCATATCGGCCATTCGTTGCCGAGTTTGCTTTCTGTTTCTCCTGCTCCTCATTTGCGCAGACTTGATACAGTAAGAAGTATAATGCTGGATGTCATTATAGCTTTGATTCCAGTGATTGTATGGAGTATATATAGGTTTGGTGTCAGAGCATTATGTATAATCTTGATTTCTTGTGCTACTGCTGTTATCAGTGAGCTTTTATATCAGCTCATTTGCAATAAAACGGTCAGGATAACTGATCTTTCTGCAGCTGTTACCGGTCTTATGCTTGGATTGATGATGCCATCAGGTGTTTCGTTATGGGTACCTTGCGTTGGTTCAGTTTTTGCTATAATAGTAGTTAAACAGTTTTTTGGCGGGCTTGGAAACAATATTGTTAATCCTGCAATTGCAGGAAGAGTATTCCTTATGCTTTGTTGGCCACAGCAAATGGTTTCCTATGTTGATAAATCAGGTGATCTTGTATCATCCGCAACTCCGCTCGTTGAGCTTAAAGCCAAAGCAGCACCCACTGAAGATATTTTCAATATAGTTATTGGTAACGTAGATGGTGCAATAGGTGAAATTTCTGCAATTGCGATTTGTGCCGGATTTATCTATTTGTTATTTAGAAAAGTTGTATCGTGGCACATTCCTGTATCTTTTATAGGGTCATTTGTACTGATTTCAATAATCTTTCCAATAACAGGAGAACCTTCTGCGACGTTTTATCAAGTATTCTCCGGAAGTCTTCTGTTCTGTGCGTTGTTATGCGCTAATGATTGTTCAACAACGCCAATCACAGGAGCCGGCAAGATAATATTTGGAATAGGCTGCGGACTTATTACCTTAATAATCAGATATTTTGGTGCGTACCCTGATGGAACGGCGTTCGCGATTCTTATAATGAATATGCTTGTTCCGCTTATCGATTTTTGGACCAGACCCTTAGTCTTCGGTCACAGAAGGAGGGGTTAAGAGTGAAAAAAAGTAATCAGATAAAAGATACTAAACCGAAAAGATCCCTTACTGAAGAAGAGATTAATACACGTGAATTTGATCCTGAAGATTTTGCACCTGCACCGGAAGAGGTACAACAGATTAACGTCAGCGAAAGCGTTGAAAACAGAAGAAACACATTGGTCTTTGCTTTCGTTGTTGCGTTGTTCGCGATGATAATCGGGGTCCTTGGATGGGCATCGTCTTTGGTAATGGCTGCATATGAAAGTAACATTGAGAAAAACCAAGTCCTTTCTTGTTATGATAACTGTGACAAGGTTGTAGAGTATGATGTAAATAATGAGATTTATGATATTTATGCTGTATTCTTTAAGGACAGAATGGCGGGATATTGCGTTTCTGATACTGTAGACGGGTTTGGTGGAGAAATAGTTCTGTATGTTGCGTTCAATTCTGAGAACAAGATCATAAATATTAAGGTCGCTGATCATAATGAATCACTTGGTCTTGGTAGTAAGATAGCTGGGGAGAAGTTTCTTTCACAGTTTTTTGGTGTCCTGGTAGGAAACACAAATCCTGAATATGATATTATTGCCGGCGCAACAACCTCGTCAAAAGCAGTAGGTGACTGTGTTAGTGAAATATTAGGACTTGGCCTCAGTACTGATTCTATAGCGAAAGAGCTTGGACACACAACCATTACCGAGGATGAGATCAAGGAAGAGGTTGAAAAGGAAGAGGGAAACAAGAAACCTGTTTCTGATAAGAAGGATCCTGTCGTTACTACGGAGGATAACGATTCTGAACTTGACGAATTTCAGGGTGGACAGAATTCCAACCAGGGAAATGGTAGTGTTAATATTGACGGTGATGATGTCACTACTGAGTTTGACACAGAAACAACAGCTCCCGATTCTGAGGATACGACCACTATTCCTGATACAACTGCTGAGGATAATGAAACAACAAAAACCCCTGAGACCACGTTGGCACCAGTTGAGGACACAACTACTGTGACCGAAAATGGTACAACTGTTGATACAACTTTATCTGAGCAGGACACAACCGATGTGGCTGTAGATGAGGATACAAGTTTGTCTGATACTACGTCTGAAGAAACGACCGGTGAATCATCAACCGAAGAGCCTTTGCCTATTGATAATTCTCAGGCAAGCGTAAAGGAGGAGTGAATCAATGCTTATTAAAACTCGATTAAAAAGCTCAACTGAACTTTCGTCCTTTAAAATGCTTACTGTATGTCCATTTCTTGCAGTTACTACTACTATATCCAGATCATTTGCTATGGCGGTTGCATTTGCATTTACTTTAATCCTGGCTCAGTTGATTGTTGCTTTGTTCAAAAAGCACATTCCTTTGAAGCTCAGAACTTTGTTCTATGTAGCTGTAACAGCTTTTTGTGCATCTCTTTGTGAGCTTTTATTTTTCATTACAGCACCTTTTGTGGCTAAATCTTTAGGAATCTATTTACCTATTCTTGCAGTAAGTTGCATTATTCTTGTGAGATTGGAGTCTACCAAGGTTGAGGTTTTTGGCGGAGTTGCTATAATTGACTCGTTAGTTACAACCTTACAAATGTTTTTTGTACTCATCGGTGCTGCTTTTATCAGAGAGCTGTTTGGTAATGGCACGTTATTTGCCGATGTTTACGGAAATGGTGGTATCATTGTATTTAATAATGCTCCCGTCCCTGTATTGATAACAACGGCCGGTGTCCTTTTTCTTGCGGGTTTTGCGGCTGCAGTAGCAAAAGTAATAGTAAAGAATCGAAAAAACAGCGCACGTGGCGCGAAAAAGTATTAAGGAGGATATGAAATGCAGGCATTACTTGTTGTTTTGGCAGCGTTACTTGCTGACAATTTTCTCCTATCTAAGCTATTTGGCGTTGAATCGTTTTTTACAGCTTCTGAAAAGCCTTCACAAGCTGCTTTATATGGAGGCTTGGTTACTGGTGTAACCGTTATTGGTGGAGGTCTAAGCATTGCTTTGTATAAGCTTGTTTATTTACCTCTAAACATCGCTTATCTTACAACTTTTTCTACTGTTATCATTATTAATGCTGTTATTTGTGTTATTCAGTTATTCTCTTCAAGATTATTAAAAAAACATATTAACAAAATTGAACCTGCACTTCCTATGATATCAGGAAATTGTGTTGTACTGGGTGCAGTGCTGATTGCAGTGCATAATGAACTTAATTTTGGCTTGTCTCTCTTGTTCTTATTAGGAGCAGGTGTAGGTTTTACTATTGTTATATTGATTTTCTCCAGTGTTCAGATCAAAATGGAAAAAGCCGCACCGTCTGAAAGTTTCAGAGGAATTCCTATTCTTTTGATTACAGCGGCTTTGGCTGCAATGGCTTTTTCAGGGTTTTATGGACTTAAATTCTGAGAGGTGCAGAAATGATATTCGGAATTATAATGTCTATGGCAATTCTTTGTATTATTGCAATTGTGGCTGCAGTATTTCAAAATGCTGAGTACAACGGTAATAAAATAAAGCATGAATTGAAAAGAGAACGAATACTTGAGTGTTTGCCCGGAAGTAATTGCGGAGTTTGTGGTCATAGTGATTGTGCATCTTATGCGTTAGCAGTAGCTAAGGGAAATGCTTCTGCCAATGCATGTGTTCCGGGTGGCGCATCAGTAGCACAATCTATAGGGGTTATTTTAGGAAATGAAGAGGATAACGCAGTGAGCATGAGAGCGCAGGTCATGTGCTCAGGTTCTAACAGTTACGCAAGAGCGAAGTATATCTATGAAGACGGAGCTGCAGACTGTCTTGCAGAAATGAAGCTTGGCGGCGGTGATAAAGGATGTCGCTATGCTTGCGTAGGTCTTGGTAATTGTAAGAGAGCTTGTCCTTTTGACGCTATTAGTATAAAAAACGGTGTTGCTTATGTGGATTATAGATTGTGTACAGGTTGCGGTACTTGTGTTGAAGCTTGTCCCAAGGGGATCATTAAACTGATCCCTTATGATGCATATCATTGGGTTGGCTGTGCATCGCGGGATGGGATCGGTAAATCAAACTATAACTGTAAGGTTGGTTGTACCGGCTGTGGCATTTGCGTGAAATCATGTCCTGAAAAGGCGATATCAGTTTCAAATAACATAGCTTCCATAAACTATGAAAAATGTACCGGTTGCGGAATGTGTTACTCTGTCTGTCCTGAAGGAATTATCTGGAGATCAGATATCGAAGGAGCAGATGGATTGGTTTTTAACATGGGTACAAGAAAACACTGATGAAATAAAATAGCATCAAAAGGTCAATGTAATTAATTTTAGATGATCGCAAAAAATAAAAGCACTTAACAAAGCAGAAAGAGCTGAGTTGAGTGCTTTTTATTGATTTAAGGGGGTGAGTGCTTGTTGATGTCAGACTATTGATGCTTTTTATTTAGTGAAGTATTAGTCTATTACTTCAATTATCGTATTATCAGCGAGATCAGAAGAATCAATAAAGAATTTTGTTGTTTTCATCATTTCGTCATAAGCACCCTCAATAGCGTTACCGTTTATCTTGACTATACGCTCAGCCGCTGAGGTGTTGGTATATCTGACGGTAATAGGATGGCCTTTGACCGTAATGGAAAGCTCACAGGAGCTGCAGGGCATTGTTGCAGGCATCTGGAGTGTAAGTCCTTCAAGTGTGGGACAGATACCGAATCCGAACTTGATAAGGCTCTTGATGAGTACTGTACCGCTTCCGGTGTACCAGTCACCCATGGATTCGCCGTCCATCTCGTATTCTTCACTTGAGCAGTAGGAATTGGGCATTGCAAATGAGGTCATTGTACAGTTCTCGTGAGAGATGACCGCAGACTTTTCCATTTCGCCCCAAGCCTTTGCGCTTTCTCCAAGTGAGAAGAGTGCCATAATTGCGAACATACTAGCGTGAACGTATGCAGCGTTATTCTCATACGTACCGTCTGTGATTCCTGCTATTCTGCCTGCTTCAAATTTAAGTGAAGGGGGGAATGCAACGTCAAATGTTTTGATACCGTATATCGAATCAACTGCTGCAAAGTTTTCAAGTATTTCCTTTGCAAGAGTGGGATCTTTTTTGATCATACCTGTAAGTACCCAGAAAGAGTTTGCAGTCGTACTTCTGCGTGAAACTCCGTCAGGATCGTGCCAGGAGCCAAGCTTATAGGAAATCTTATCGCCCCAACCGTGAATAATACGGCGTTCACCCTGTTCGTTAACATCAATAGCATACTTGAAGAGGCCCTCCTCAAGCTCTTTTGCAGTCTTGGCATAGAGATCGAGCTTTTCAGTATACTTATTGATGCGGGTAAGAAGCTCTGTCATTTCACGAAGATTCTGATAAAGCTGGAGTGAAGCCATAACTGTAACACCGCTACCAAAGCGTTTATCGGGGTCGAGGGGCTTTCCAAGACCGTCGATTGCGTCGTTCCAGTCACCTGTGAGGGCGCGCAGACAGTTAGTGTTGTATTCGCGATCAAGCTTAGAGATAAGATAGTCCATGATCTTGACCATATGGTCAAGTACAGTGTCACGTATAGCGCTCTTTCTCTCAATATAAGTGTTTTCCTTGTTTGCTACATAGTAAGAGCATTCCTCGACAAGGATAGAATAATCGTCTGTGTAGCAAAGATAAGTATAAATGGTTGAAATAACCCATACTCCCTGGTCAATATACATTCTAAGGTCCATATCGGGGATCATGTCCTCAGTTGCGGGAAGAGAGAACTGACGGGGAGGACGGCCATCCTCAAGAATATAGTTAAGAGCAGTTATGATCTTTGCGCGGCTTTCCTTTGTATGCCAGATAAGAGAAGACTCAAGCTGCTGGAATACGTCACGGATACCGATATGAGGTCCTGCATAGTTCTTACCGAGAGCACAAAAGCTTACTTGCTTCTGTACGTTTCTGATAAATCTGTTGAGTACCTTTGCGTTAAGCTTACCGTTCCAGTCAGAGAAGTTAACGACCATATTATCAAACTGATGCTGTTCCTTGACCTCTGCTTCAAGAAGCGCGGAATCAATGGCATCCGTGTCAACAACAGCACCTACGGCTGCATTTGCAGCATCAACACCGTGATAATAAGAAAGGTCATACTCTCGTCTGATCATTTCACCTGCTGAGAGCTCATAGTGAACGATGTCTGCGGCCATAGGAATATCAGTTGTGTTAGCTTTCTTGTGAGTCTTTTCAAATTCACCTGTTCTGAGAGCATAAGCATTAGTGAGTCCTCTGCCGCGAGGTCCGATGAAGTCAGACTTTGCAACTGTATGGTGCTCCTCTGTTATATTTCCGCCCTCAGCTTTGATATTGATCACAAGTGAATCATTGAAGCTGCGAAGCATATATGATCCGCAGGGATAAAGCTCGCCGTATTTTGTCATCCTGTCCCAGAATGCCTCATTCTCAGCAAATCTAAGGATAGCCTCGATTGAAGAAGCCATATAGAAGGGAACAATCTCTTCTGTTTTATTAATTGCTACGTAAGAGAAATGTATGTGCTTGTCTTCGCTTACGTGAAGTCTTACAGCAAAGGTAACGTTGTCAGTGTCAGCAATATAATAAGCGCATCTGAAGGAGTATACAACGCAGCGGTTAACTGTGAGAGGCTCAAACAGCTGGCGGTTAGCACCAAGCACGGAGACAGGGAAGAACTCACCGTTGTCAAGGGGAATACCTGCAAAGAATCCGATAGAAGGATCCTCTGCGAAGTTTACTGTCTTAAATATTGAAAATGTAGATTCGCAGGCGTCTATGTATCCTGATGATTTTGCCCATACTACAAGACCGTCGGCATCGTAGGGATATCTGCTTTCGCCAACTGATCTTTCACAGCAAAGAATATCGCTTTCATTGAGATAATAAGAATTCTGGGGGAGCTTCTTATCATCGGAGGGATTGGCTTCTATCTCCTTTATTTGAGAAAGAAGAGATTTGATTTTTTCGCATAAGGTCATAATTCTCGGTTCCTTTCGCATTATTGCTTTAATTTTATCATATTTGAGTTTTCTCTTCAAGTGAAGTATTGATTTTTTTTAGAAATTTATGTAATATTTAATTAGTTCAGTGATAGGAGTGATGATATGAAGAAAATACTGACTGCAAGACAGATGAGAGAATGTGACTACAGTACGATATCTGCCGGAACGCCCTCTGCCGTTCTTATGGAAAGAGCTGCAATGTCAGTATACAAAGTTCTTCTCGAAAGATTTGATCCCGATTACACTTTAATAGTCTGCGGAAGTGGTAATAACGGCGGGGACGGCTTGCTTCTTGCTCAGATCATGCATCACAATAATTATAAATGTGATATTTGGTACGTCGGTGAAGGACACACAATGTCCGAGGAGACCGAGCGAAGATATAACGAGGCGCTTGATCTTGGGATCCGTTTTGTTGACGTTCCTGATATTGATAAATATACAGTTATCGTTGATGCGATATTTGGAACAGGCCTTAATTCTGCACCTCAGGGACTTTGTGAGGACGCCATAGTGGCAATGAACTCAGCACCTGCCCCTATCCTTGCAATTGATATACCCTCAGGAATATCAAGCGACACGGGAAAAAGCATCGGCGAGTCAATACGTGCTGACGTTACAGTAACAATGGAAGCTTACAAACGAGGTCATGCAATTGGTGATGGTATAGATGCATCAGGCCTTGTAATTTGCGCAGATCTTGGAATTGATACGTCTGTTGCCACGGATGCAGACGGAATCATCCCCTATGCAATTGATGAGGCGGATCTTTCGCTTATTCCCAGAAGAAAGCGTGATTCTCACAAAGGCGATTATGGCAGAGTTCTGGTAATTGCAGGTAGCATTGGAATGAGCGGTGCTGCTTATCTCTGTGCCTGCGCTGCGTACAGAACAGGTGCCGGAATTGTTGAAATTCTGACAGTCGAGGAAAATCGGACCATTCTTCAGGGCCTTCTTCCCGAGGCGATAATAACAACATATTCACAGAATTCTCTTGATGTTAGTACTGTCATATCAGCCATTGAACGGGCAAACATTATCGTTATGGGCCCGGGAATCGGCACAGGGACAGCGTCAAAGGTCATAGTAAAAGAAGTGTATGAAAACTGCACTTCACCATTGATCGTAGATGCAGATGCCTTGAATATTACTGCATCTGAAAATCTAAGCTATCCAACAGATGTTCCCGTTATAGTAACTCCGCATCCCGGTGAGCTTTCAAGACTTACGGGAAGATCTGTCAAGGCACTTTCGGAAGATAGTTGGAATTCAGCAATAGAATATGCAAGAAATAATGATATTATCTGCGTTTCTAAGTTTGCAAGAACAGTCATAACCGACGGAGAAAACATTTTTATCAATATGTCGGGAGGACCTTCTTTATCTAAAGGGGGAAGCGGAGACGTGCTTGCAGGTATAATAGCAGGAATGCTTTGTAACGGTCTTTCACCTATCGGCGCCGCATCCATAGGTGCATATGTACACGGAAAGTCCGGGGATCTGGCAGCAGATAAATTTGGGGATTATTCCTGCTTAGCACGTGACATAATAGATAACATTTCATGCATTATGAAAAACGCCGGAGGAAAAGAATAATGGCGGCAATCAAAACAAATGCGATGCGCATACTTGATGCGAAAAATATAAAGTATAAGCATTATGAATATGATCCCGAAACAACAGATGGAGTTAAAGTGGCAGAGCTTCTGCACGAACCAAGAGAAATAGTTTTCAAAACTCTTGTTACTGTTGCTCCTTCAAAAAACAACTATGTATTTGTAATACCGGTAGGAGAAAGTCTTGATCTCAAAAAAGCTGCTAAAACCGTATCGGAAAAATCTGTCGCAATGATCAAGCAGAAGGAATTATTGCCCTTAACAGGCTATATTCACGGAGGATGTTCTCCTGTCGGAATGAAAAAACAGTTCAAGACGTTTATTCATGAAAGTGCAAGAGATATAGATACCTTCTGTATATCTGCAGGTCACGTGGGAAATCAGATACAGGTGTCGGTAAATGACATTGCAGAACTGATAGGTGCAGGATTTGCAGACCTGATTTGTTAATATTCTTTTATCATAATTTTGCTTATGTGTAAAATTACGGTAAACAGTGAAAACCGCACTTTGACAAGAAAAACATACGGTAGTATAATTAAGTTTAGTGCAATAATATTGCTACCGACAAACCTGGTTAAGGAGGAATCCTTTTGAAAAAAACTGAAAAAAAGAAAAAGATCAAGCTGACAAGGTATCTTAAGCCCTATTGGGTATTTTGTATCCTTTCTCCGCTTCTTATGGCGGGAGAGGTTCTGATCGACCTTGTTCAGCCTACGTTGATGTCTGAAATCGTTAATGAAAGTATTTCAGGAAAAGCCTTTGGAGATATTATGCCTAAGGTTATAATAACGGGACTCATAATGCTTGGACTTGTGGCTGTCGGAGGTCTTTGCGGCGCACTCAGTGCCTTTACGGCAAGTGCTGCAAGTGAGGGCTTTGGAGACGATCTGAGGCGTGATGGATTTAATAAAGTGATGTCTCTTTCTCTTCAGCAGACTGATAAGTTTACCACAGGCTCTCTCGTTACAAGACTTACCAATGACATAGTTGCGTTGAGAGACCTTGTTATGACAGTGCTCAGAATGCTTATAAGAGCTCCTATGTTTCTTGTAGGCGGTCTCGTTATGTGCCTGTCTCTCGATGTAAGCTTTGGATACGTTATGCTTGCGGCAATACCTATGCAGTTGGTTATTGTTGTAATTATGATAAAGTTTTCGCATCCTATTTACTCAAAGGTTCAGAAAAAGCTTGATGCCGTTAACTCTGTAGTTCAAGAAAATGTGAGCGGAGCAAGAGTTGTTAAAGCTTATACAAATGAGAAGTTTGAGATCGGCAGATTCGATAAAGCAAATTCCGAATACAGAGATCAGAACTATTTTGTTTTGAAGCTCTTTTCACTTATAATGCCTGTTATGATGATAGTTATGAATATGGCAGTGGTTGCCATTATTCTTATCGGAGGATACAGAGCAGAAGCACAAGCAATAAATGTTGGTGATGTTATGGCGGCAGCACAGTATCTTACGAGAGTATTGTTTGCCGTAATGATGGTTTCTCATATTTTTCAGCAGACCTCAAGAGCTCAGGCATCGGCCGGCAGAGTTCGTGAAGTGCTTGAATCCGAACCCGTTATAAAGGGCGGTGATGTTAGAGAAGCAGATGAAAAGGGAACTGTCAGATTTGAGAACGTTTCATTTGCATATCCCGGTTCCTCAGGAGTTGATGTTCTTTCAAATATCAGCTTTGAAGTAAAAAAAGGTGAGACAGTAGCAGTGATTGGATCAACGGGCTGCGGTAAAACCTCACTTGTCAGCCTTATACCACGCTTTTACGATACAACTGAGGGTAACGTGTACGTTGACGGAGTCAATGTAAAGGATTGGGACACGGACGCTCTGAGACGAAAGATCAGCTTTGTTCTTCAGAAGAGTGAATTGTTTTCGGGAACAGTCAGAGATAATATTACAATCGGTACTGAGGATGCTTCTGATGAGGAAATACTCAGAGCTGCAGAAATTGCACAGGCTGATACGTTCGTTTCCAAGATGCCCAATAAGTATTATACATACGTAGCTGAAAAAGGAACGTCTCTTTCGGGCGGTCAGAAGCAGAGGATCGCAATAGCAAGAGGTGTTTTGCGAAGACCTGAGATCATAATTTTTGACGACAGCACTTCAGCGCTTGACCTTTCAACTGAAGCAAAGGTTCAGCAGGGAATCAGGGAAGGTCTTGAGGGAACTACTGTTATTATGATCGCACAGCGTATTGCCAGTGTCAGAAATGCTGACAAAATAGCTGTTATTGAAAACGGTAGCCTTGTTGCTTTTGATTCACATGATAATCTTATGGAGTCATGTGATACATACAAGGATATTTATGCATCCCAGATGAAGGGAGGCGCAACAAATGAGTAATGATATAAAAAACAGAATGGGTGATCCATCCGGTATTGTTAAAAGCGATTTGCCAAAAGGCTCGGAATCCAATAAATCAAACATGCCCCCTATGGGACCGAGAAGAGGCGGCGGCCCCCGTCATGGAATGCCGGGAGAAAAGCCTAAGAATATTAAGGCCACCATAGTAAAGCTTCTTAAATATATCGGTAAATCAAAGTATCAGCTTATTGCTTTGATCGTAATAATGCTCATTACAACAGGACTTTCTCTTATAGGTCCTGCGCTTCAGGGCGCTGCAATAAATGTAATTTATGATATTGTTGATCATAAGGACGGTGCATTTGACAAGCTTATTACCGTACTTGTGATTATGGCAGTGGTATACGTGTTCTCATCACTGTTCACATGGATGCAGGGCGTTCTTTCCGCTAAGGTTTCTCAGAGCACTGTATATACTTTGAGAAAGGATCTCTTTAAAAAGATATCTTATCTTCCCATAAGATATACAGATACGCACGCCCACGGAGACCTTATGAGCCGTATGACTAACGATGTTGATAATATATCAATGACGATATCTCAGTCAATTACTTCCTTGATCTCCAGTGTACTTACTCTTGTGGGCTCGTTTGTGCTTATCATTTGGTATTCCAGGAATTGCCTTGTAATGGCTGTAGTATCTGTATGTACTATTCCTCTTACAATATTTGCAACAATGCTCCTTTCAAAGCATATGAGTAAGTACTTTGTAGCGCGACAGAGAACTCTTGGTGAGCTTAACGGTCAGGTTGAGGAGATGGTGACGGGATATAAAACAGTAATGGCTTACGGCAGAGAAAGGATCGAATGCGAGAAATTTGCCGGCGTAAGCTCAAATCTTCGCAAGGTAGGAATAAAGGCTGCAATTTGGGGCGGTATTATGGGCCCTGTTATGAACTTTATTAATAATCTCAATTACCTTCTTGTAGTTGCGGTTGGTGCGTTGTTTGTTTCAACGGGCGCTTTGCTTCCCGGTGGAATACAGTCTATAATTCAGTACTCAAAGCAGTTCTCAATGCCTATAAGCCAGCTTGCAAACGAATATACAGCGATACTTACTGCTGTTGCGGGTGCGGAGCGCGTTTTCGAAGTTCTTGAGACGCCTGACGAAATAGACGAAGGCAAGACACATATCAGCAACTCTGACATCAAAGGTGACCTTGAGTTTGAAAACATTGATTTCTCATACGTTCCCGATAAGCAGGTGTTGTTTGACTTTAATTTGTCAGTAAAAGCAGGACAGAAAATAGCCATTGTAGGTGCGACGGGCAGCGGAAAAACTACTGTAGTAAATCTGCTTACAAGATTCTATGATCAGGATAGCGGTACGATCAAGCTTGACGGAATTGATATAAGAGATATCCCTAAAGAAGAGCTGAGATCAAATATTGCAATCGTTCTGCAGGATACAGTGTTATTCAGTGATACCATTGATGCAAATATCAGATACGGTAATACTGATGCTACAGAGGAAGAGGTCATTGCTGCCGCAAAGACTGCAAATGCTCATAGCTTTATTAAGTATCTTCCCGAAGGATATAAAACAGTACTTGCAGAATCCGGCTCCAACCTCAGCCAAGGACAGCGTCAGCTTCTTTCAATTGCGAGAGCAGTGCTTGCAGATCCTAAGATCCTTATTCTTGATGAGGCTACAAGCTCTGTTGATACAAGAACCGAGATGAAGATCCAGTCTGCAATGTTTGCTCTTATGAAGGGAAGAACAAGCCTTATAATCGCTCACAGACTTTCAACTATAATCGATGCAGACGTTATCGTAGTTGTAAAGGACGGAAGAGTCGTTGAAAGCGGAAGCCATGATGAGCTTCTTGAAAAAGACGGAGAATACTCTAAGCTTTATAAAAATCAGTTTGCAGGAATTGCAACTTAAATATTCAAAAGAAGGCCGCCGAGAGGCGGCTTTCTTCATAAAAATTATTGTGAAAAAAGTTGAAAAAATTTCAAAAAAGGTGTTGACAAAAGAGTTTTAGTTTAGTATAATAGCAAGGCAGTCAGCGAGAGCCGATTGCAAGAGGAATACGCGAGAGTGGCGGAACTGGCAGACGCGCACGTTTGAGGGGCGTGTAGTTCACACTGTACGGGTTCAAGTCCCGTCTCTCGCACCATATCGAGTGTTCATAGCGAAAGTGATGAACACTCGATATTTTTTTGCCTATATTTAATTGTTTGGAGCAGCTTTTCTGCTCTTTTTCTTTTGCTATGCCGTGGTGGGCAGATAGTTGACCGCTACGCCTTGTCTGCTCTCAAGAGTTACCTTGCGCTTTCTGTGCCATTCGGGAATTTGCAGACAGCCTACAAAGCGGTAATGGATGACCACGCGCTGTGTGCGGTTCTTGCCCGTTCCCTCAATCTGATGAACTTCAATTTTCTCTATCAGTTCACGAAGGATGACGGGGTTCAGCGTTTTCATCTCCATAAAGCTCCGTACTGCCTTGACAAAGTTCTCTTTGGTTTGACGCTTCTCCGCAAGACTATCGAGTTTTTCGCGTAAAGCAAGGATGTTTTTCTTGGTCTCATCCATCTCCACCTCGTACTTGTGAGAGAGCTTCATAAACCATTCGTCCGAAACCTTGCCGTTTACATTGTCCTCATAAATCCTTTCGTATAAGCGTTCGATCTCTTTGACTCTCGCTCTCGCCGTGGCAAGTTGAGATTCGGCAAGCTTTTGCTCGGTGGCAATATCCTTATTGGTCTTGCTTTCAAGCATGGCGGCAAACTCGTCCTCTTCCTCATTAAGGAAACGCGCAATGGTTTGTAGCTCTGCTATCACCACCTGCTCAATCGAATCAGCTCGGATATAATGCGTGGACGGACAAGTGCCTCGATTGGCTCTGTAATTGGAGCAGTTGAAGTATTGAATGGACTTATTGGGATGATTAACATTGAACCATAAGGGGCTGCCGCAATCGGCACAATAGAGCAAGCCGCAAAACATATTCTTCTCGCCGTTCTCCTTCTTGGGAGCGCGGCGTTTTGTCTTTGCTACAAGCTTTTGTACCATTTCAAAAGTCTCACGGTCAATGATAGGCTCGTGAACGTCCTTGAATACCGCCCAATTTTCCTCGGGATTATCAATTCGTTTCTTGTTGCGGAAAGACTTTGAATAGGTCTTGAAATTGATAATATCCCCGCAATACTCTTGTTGGGCAAGCATCTTGCCGATTGTGGTCTTGCACCACTTGTACGGATTCAGCTGTGTTTTCTTGCCCCCTCGTCCAAGTCCTTTACTTTGCCAATATGCCTGCGGTACTAAGACTTCACTTTCTTGCAGTAAACGAGCAATCGTTTCATTGCCTTTGCCCTCAATGCACCACCCAAAGATCTGCCGTACCACCTTTGCCGCTTCCTCGTCTATGATCCACTTCTTTTTGTTATCGGGAGATTTCATATATCCGTATGGCGGTTGGGAAAGCGGTTCACCCGCATTACCTCTGAGGCGGTGAGAGCTTCTTACCTTTCGGCTGATGTCCTTGGCATACATCTCGTTCATCACGTTACGGAATGCGCTGAAATCATCCTCGCCGTTATCGCTGTCGATGCAATCGTTGATAGCTATGAAACGGATATTGTGTTCGGGAAAATAATAATCTGTGTACTGACCTACCTCAAGATAGTTTCGTCCGAATCTCGATGAGTCCTTGACGATGATCGTTGAGATATATCCCATTTCCATATCCTCAAGCATCTGTTGAAATCCGGGGCGATTGAAATTGGTTCCAGTGTATCCGTCATCCACATAGAAACGGGTGTTAGTGAAGCCGTGTTCCTTAGCGTATTTTAAAAGTAGCTTTTTCTGATTGGCAATCGAGTTGCTCTCACCCTCCGCCCCGTCATCACGGGACAGACGGCAGTATAGCGCGGTGATTCCTATTTGTTCGTTATTCTGTTTGGTTTTGGTCTGCATATTCCTCCTCTCCGGCAGACTTCAAAACATATTCTGCCTGTATTTTATCACTATCAGGAGCAACTTGCAAATGTGCCGCAGACTTTTCTATAATTCTTGAAAACTTTTCTTGCGGCATTTTGGCATCTTCGGAATCAACAGACTGAAAGCGCGGCTCGACGATATAGGTCACATTGTTAAAGTTATATTCTCTCGTACCTCCAAGTACATTTGACATAAGTCCGCTGAGCCAACCATATTTCTTCTTACCTCGCATCTCGGTTCTCCTTTCGGCGCAATTGCTCTAAGCGGCGCTTGTGCAAGAGATTCTTAATATCCGCAACAATATCTTTCGGGAGCATATTGCGGGGATAATACTGACGTATATCGTCCATATAGATCACGATACGCTCTCGCTGATTGGCTTTCTCCTCGCTCATGATCTCACGGATAGCATCCTCTCCGAGCGCGCCTTCATCTGCAAGT
>JAFQDC010000070.1 GCA_017416205.1 Clostridia bacterium
AGGCAGAAAAAACGATTGAGTATCGTTTTTTCAACGACGTAACTAAAACAAGGAGAGTATCGAGGTGAGTGTATCGAACCGATGATAGTCGACTATGTTTTAGGAAGTGGTAGGGGGCTTTTTACAAAAAGCCCCCTACATTAGCCTATATTACAAAAATGGTTGTTGCAAATTGCAACAACCATTTTTATCATAACGTTTTTTGGAAATAACTGTCTGCAGCATCCGAAAGGAGGTCGGCGGCACGGCTCATAGCCTCATCAGTGGGAATACCCTTACCTATCTCAATTATGTCAACACCGTCGGGAATACGTTCTGCCTCGCACTTACCGCAGAATATGGCGCATTTTTTGCCCTTTGAGGCTTTCAGAACTCCATCTATGGCTTTACCCATAAAGCTCTGGCTGTCAAGCTTTCCTTCGCCTGTAATTATCAGATCAGCGTACTCCGCCTGTCTTTGGAAATCGTACATATCAAGAACCACGTCGATACCGCTTCTGACCTTTGCTCTGAAAAATGACATTGCGGCAAATCCAAGACCTCCTGCAGCCCCTGCACCCTCAGTATCCTTTTCATTGGTACCGGTAACTCTGTTCATTATCTGAGAAAGCTTTTCAGCGCCTCTTTCAAGTCGCATTACTGCCTCGGGAGAAGCACCCTTCTGAGGAGAATAGACCTCTGCTGCACCGAACTTTCCGAGAAGAGGATTCTTAACGTCGCACATAAGAACAAATTCAATCTCTCTGTATTTTGAAAAAGCCTGATTGAACTCTATAGCTTCAACTCTGAGCATATTTCCGCCAACGGGAGTAAAATGATTTCCGCATATATCAACAAACTGGACACCCATTGCACTGAGCATTCCTGCGCCGAGATCGTTCGTTGAGCTACCGCCAAGGGTCAGTATTATCTTTTTTGCCCCCCTTGAGGTTGCAAAGGATATCATCTGACCAACGCCATAGCTTGACGTGCGCTCAGGATTTGCTCTTTTACCGGCCAAAGGTAGCCCTATAGCCTGAGCACTTTCGATTATCGCGGTATTTCCCTTATCCACAAATGCGACTGATGCCGTACACGGCTTTCCGAAGGGCCCCTCCACCACGCATTTTTCGATCCTTCCGCGAAGAGCCTTTGCCATCAGCGTGGCAGTGCCCTCACCGCCGTCAGCCAGAGGAAGCTCTGTAATTTTGCAGTCGGGGCAATTACGCTTGATACTGTATCTGATAATTCTGCATACACGTTCTGCATCGAGACTTCCTTTAAAGGAATCAGGGGCTATGAGAATATTCATTTTGTCACCGACCTTCATTTATATTGTACATATCAATTATAACATACTTTTGTTGAATTTCAATAGCAAATTTGTCATTTTTGACAAAAGTGTTATTCAAAATTAATATAACATGATTATTTACTCAGAAATATTGACAAATTTCACAAAATAATGCAAAATAGGTAAGTAAGTATTTTCATTGGCACTTTGTACCTTGGAGGTAAGCTTCTATGGCAAGAAAACACGAACAGGAACGAAATGAAGCTATCAAAAAACTGATCATCGACGCCGCTCTTGATATCTGTCTGAAAGAAGGATATAAGGAGATCACCGTCAGAGGCATCGGCGAACGTATCGGTTACTCCACCGGAGTTATCTATTATCATTTCAAAGACAAGCAGGATATTATGGACTGTGTTGACCGTCTTCTTGACGAAGAGACCTACAACACTGTCTTTACTCTTATAGATCCCACCCTTCCCCTTAGTGAGAATCTTTCTGTACTCTATGATTACACCTGCGAGCTTGCATATAACAACGTTGAAGCGTATAAGAGAGTTTTTACAGCAAGCCGTATCGAGGGCAACGAGTACACACGAAAGATGTGGCTCAATATGTTTGAAAAATGTCTCAGCGCCGCAAAAGACCGCGGTGAGGTAAGATGCCAAAACATTGGATCCTTGGCAAAATGCCTTCTCGGCTATATTATCGGATACAATCTTCTCTACTTTGAGATCGGCAGAACTACTCTCGAGGAATCAATGAAAGAAAAGGATATAGCTATCAGCGCTATAGTTAACGGTATTCTTTCAGCTGAATAATTATGAATGACCGGCTGTTGCATTAAATGCAACAGCTTTTCTTTTTCAGGAATATTTACGTACAGGCTGCATATAATCAAACAGCAGAAACGAAAGGTTTGGTACGTATATGTTTATCTACTCTATAAAGGGTAACACCCTGAAGCTTTTGGGGATCATTGCGATCGCAGTCGTTGCGGTCATCGTTCTTCTTATAGCACTACCTAGTGAAAACACAGTTATGGCAGGAAGTATTTTTGAAGGCTCGGATACCGTCAATTATGACAGGATCAAGACCGACGATTCACGGAGGGAATTTCTTCGACAGTTCGGCTGGGAAACAGAAGAAAGTGCTGTTGAAGAGGTTGAGATCCGCATTCCCGAGGATTTTGACAGGATCATGAATTCTTACAACGAGGTGCAGAAATCACAAGGTCTTGATCTTTCAAAGTTCAAGGGAAAAACTGCTATGCGCTATACCTACAGTATTACAAATTATCCCGATTACAGTGGAACGGTATACGCAAACGTTATAATCTATAAAAACCGCGTTATCGGCGGCGACATTTGCTCTGCCGACGTTGAGGGATTTATCCACGGCTTTGAGATGCCCAAAAGCGAGAAGAGTGATAAATAAGACGCAGAAACTTTTTTGAAAAAAGTTTCCGCACCTTCAAAAAACTTTAATAAACAGATAAAAAAATAGTCATGACCTCCGGCTAAGCCGGAGGCTTGAGAAGGCCCTATAAGGGCCAATTACAGACGAAACCCCTAAAGGGGCGCCGAAAGGTTTGCCGACCGCATTCCTTTCTCCGGCTACCCCTAAAGGGGTTTTTAC